>SXUH01000061.1 GCA_005791855.1 Bdellovibrionales bacterium | reverse complement strand
GGCTGGACGGTGGTGACCAAGGACAAGTCCTGGTCCGCGCAGTTCGAGCACACCGTCCTCATCACCGAGAGCGGCGTGGAGATCCTCACGCAGTTTGCTCCAGAAGAGTGGACCCCGGCCGATGACGTCATTTAGAGAGCTCCTCCAAAACAAATCGTTCAACCACACGCTCGAAGGCCCGTCCGTCTCCCTCGCCGCGAAGGCCTCGGGCCACGAGCTCCACCTCCGCCTCGATGCGAAGGACCGGATCACGGCCGCGGCCTACACGGGGAAGTTCGATCCCTGGCTCTCGTCCCTGTGCCACCTGGCCCGGAACAAGTCCCTCGCCCAGGGACTGGCACTGGGCCTTGGGGGCTGGGACCGGGAATTCTCCGCGGACCCGTTGTACTGGGAACTCAAGGAAGAGCAGGTGGACCGGTTCGTCTTCCCCGCCCTCGAGCTCTTCCGGGCGACCCTGGACGTCCTCCGGGGCCGGGAGTACCTCTACCGGGAGCAGAGCCCCCTCATCTGCCGCTGCTTCGGCGTGCGGGAGAGCGACGTGGTCTCCCACCTCAAGGAGACCCCGGACCCGACCCTCGAGACCCTCTCCAAGCAGTCGAAGGCGGGGATGGGGTGCCGGTCCTGCGTCCCCCAGCTCAAGCGCTGGCTCCTCCTCCACGACGGCGGAAAGCGGAGCCACCACTTCAAGGAGAAGCCCCGGGCCGCCTGGCTCCTGGAGATCGACTACCTCCTGTCCTGCTTCCCCCAGAGCCTCGAGTGGAAGATGGAGCTCAAGAGCTTCCGGGGCTCGCAGGTCCTCATCACCCACCAGCGGGCCGCGACCCAGAGGGAAGAAGAGGAGATGGGGAAGGAGCTCCAGAAGTTCCTCTCCGCCGCCACCGACCCGGACCTCGGGTTCTTCCTCACGAGGAAGAGAACTCCGGAGGAGTAGGACTCACTGCCGGGCTTCGGCCTCCGCCTTCGCCTTCTCCTTGGCCTTCAGCTCCGCCCGGCGCTTGGCCTCCGCCACCCGGCACTTCTCGAAGGCGATGGGGTAGTCCTTGAGCTGGGAGAAGATCTTCTGGTCCTTGTTCTTGAAGATGGTCTTCTGGTCCACGTCTTCCTGCAGGTACTTGATCTCGGTGTAGAACGCCTTGAGCTCCGGGATCTCGTTGTTCAGGCACTCCGGCGTCGGCGAGAGCGCCTGGATCTGGGAGATGAACTGCAGGAGGATGTCCTTCGACGCCTTCACGTAGTCGTCGACCATGCCGACGGTCATCTCCCGCTGGGTGCCGGTGACGGTCGCCGGGACGACGAAGAGCGCGCTGCCCTTCCGGAGGGACGCCTCGAGGAGCTTCATGGAAGAAGAGTGGCCGCTCCCGGTGCAGATCTCGAGGAAGCTCGCCTGGTCGATCTCGATGAACGGGATCTGCACCATCTCCGCGATGAGCTGCTGGTTGAGGTCGTAGAGCGGGCCGGTTTCCTTCTTCTGGTGGAACCGCTTCTCTTCCTCTCCCAGGCACTTGAGCAGGGGCCTGTCCTTGGCCCTGGCGGAGAGGCCTACGGACAAGAGGAGAGAGAGGGCGGTGAGGAAGATTCGCATACCTCATTCTACCGGGAAAAATAGAAAAGATAAGACAGAAAATGTTCTCCGGGCTATGATTGGACCATGAAAGAAATGTCCTTCATGGAGCACTTAGAGGAGTTCCGGACACGGTTAATCCGGGTCCTCGGCATCCTGGTGATCTCTTTCTGCATCACCTACAACTTCTCCTCCGAGATCGCGGAGTTCCTGCTCGTGCCGGTGCGGACGGCCCTGGGGGGAACCGCCGGGAAGATCGTCTTCACGGGCCTCATGGACAAGGTCATGGCCGAGCTCCAGATCGCGTTCTGGTCCTGCATCTTCCTCGCGAGCCCGTTCTGGTTCCGGGAGGCCTGGCTCTTCATCAAACCGGGGCTCTACGAAGCGGAGGTCCGGGCCATCCGGCCCTTCATCACCGTCGGCTTCCTCCTCTTCCTCGCCGGCGTGGCCTTCGGCTACTACGTGGTCTTCCCGCTCACCATTCCCATCATGATGAACGTCGGAGTCCAGGGGGTGGACGCCATGCTGAACCTCCCGGACTACCTCCTCCTGGCGTCGAAGGTCCTCGTCTTCCTCGGGATCCTCTTCCAGCTTCCGAATGTTATGCTGATCCTGGGGTTCATGGGCGTCGTCACGAAGTACTCGCTCCGGTCCTGGCGGCGCTACATGGCGGTGTTCTTCGCCGTGGCGGCGGCCATCCTCACGCCGCCGGACATCTTCAGCATGATGTGCGTCTGGATCCCGATGATGATCCTCTACGAGATCGGAATCCTCGCGGTGGCGTTCGTCGTCCACCCGTACCTGAAGAGGAAGGTCGAAGCGGAGAATCAGCTAACCTTGTAGCGCTCCTGGCTCTCGTCCTTCTCGGCGACCACCTCGTCTTCTTCCTCCTCCTCGTGCCGGCCCACCTTCGAGATGTGCTCGGAGGAGAAGTTCCAGTTCTCCATGTCTCCGCAGACGGTGAAGCCCGAGAGCCGGCGCTGGAAGTCCGCGACGAGGCTCTCGATCTGCTGGCCGCTGAAGTCGCTCCCGTCGGTCTTGTAGAGCCAGCCGGTCATCCGGATGTCTCTCCCGGAGACGACGTACTGGCAGTGGGTGAGGTCCACCCGGTTCTGGTTGAGGACTCGGCGAACTTCCTTACTGCATTCCATCCGGGACAGCTTCTGCGACGACATGGTTGGTCCTTTTTTAAAAAATCCTACCCACTATACGGTGACTTCGGCGTGGCCCATGAATTATTCAGAGGATTTCGAAGAGTCCCAGGGACTTAGGGCCAGAGCCCTGGGTGAGCTGGGCCGGCGACAGCCTCGGAAGAGTGGCACCTCCGGTCCAAGTCCGCGGGAGGCTTAAGTTTTGAGAGAAGTGAACCGAAACGGTTAGGTACCTCTCCCTAGGTGGACCATGAAACCGAAGTTCCCGCTCTTCGTCCTGAGTGTGCTCATCCTCGCCGAATCCTCGGACCTCCACGCGAGGAAGAGACCCGTGCGGAAGGCGGTGAAGAAGTCCTTCGAGAGTCCGATGTACGTTCCGGACGCAGAGGACCTGATCCAGGACGCCGGCATCCGGGCCCTGGCCGACGAGCGCGGCGGCGACCTCCGCAAAGAGTGGTTCAAGCCCACCGCCGCCCCGGTCCCACTCAAGACCTACCGGTTCGTGATCGAGGGGAGTGAGATCGGCAGGCCCCGGAACTACCAGTACTTCGACCCCGAGATGCAGGAGAAGGATAAGTCCATGCGGACCGACGGGTTCAAGGGAACGCTCTACAAGGCTTCCGAAGGGAAGAACATCTTCTGCACCCAGACCACGCAGATCTGGCCCGAGAAGAAGCCCGACAGCGCCCTCAAGGCAAACCAGATCGTCGTCCACTGTCTGGGGAAGGAGCTGGACGAAGAGCATTCGGCGAAGCTCTACCCGTACTCGAGCTGGCGCGATCCGAACGCCAAGGCCTTCCAGATAACCGATGACTGCCCGGCCCTCCCCGAGCCCCTCGACGCCGAGGTGGCGACGAACCTGAGAAAAGTCCAGGAGCAGCTCTCGCGGCAGGTGGAACCCGTGGCCCTGACCGAACCGCTGCCGGAGCAGAACGCAGACACCGGGTACTGCGCCTCGACCGTGAGCCTCCCGGCCACAGGGATCACCCTCCCGGAGAAGCCCCTCAACGCCGATGCCTGCGCCTTCGACTACCAACCGCCAGTGGTGGAGGCGAAGAACAGCTGCCTGAAGCTAGACCTGGGTCTTCTCGTTCCGAAGGCGGACCGGAACGCTGTCCGGGTGGAGTGCCAGAAGAAGGGCTCCGAGAAGAGTAAGCTGCAGCTCACCGAGGTCACCGCCGATCAGCTGGCGAAGGGCCGTCTGCTGTTCAAGGAAGGGGCCGGGGAGTACGACTGCAAGGTGGTGGAGTACCGGAAGCGGGAGCAGGGCTTCTGCGGCTTCGAGCGGAAGTTCACCGTGAAGAACGAAGACGGCCTCCCACCGGCGAAGCGGCACGACCTCCTGCCGTCGGAACTCGTGCCCGGGACCAGCGTGAAGAAACTCGAAGAGATCGAGAGGGAAGTCCTCGTCATCCGGGCCCTCGAGAATCCGAAGGACGGGCCGGAGCTCCGGAGGCAGAAGGCGATCCTGACCTGGTTTAGAAACTTCGTCCGCCCCATCCCGACGAGGCCCCAGAGCGAGATCCTCTCCCGGGAGCCCGACCGCAGTAAGCACCACTCGGTGGACTTCACCTGGGACTTCATCCAGAAGAACGCCGACGGAACCGCGAAGAGCCTGGGCTACGCCCACTGCCAGCAGTACGCGCTCCTCTCGTGCACCTTCGCCCGGACCATGGGGATCCCGTGCCGGGTCGTCACCGCCGCCACGGCGAGCGGCGCGGGCCACGGCTGGGCCGAGCTCGAGATCGACGGGAAGACCTGGTTCCTGGACGCCGGGAACGGAATCCTCTTCGAAGGTTCCCGCGACGCCTTCCTCACCAACCTCAGGCTCAACACCACGATCAGAGTGACGACGATCCACGCCGTCCAGGACTACCAGCGCTAGGCCCTACTTGTTCATCGCGAGCATGATCTCCCGGGTGACCTTCGAGGCGAAGCACGCCGAGTTGTTGGTCGGGTCCAGCATCGGCGCCAGCTCCACCACGTCCGCGCCGACGAAGTTCTTCCGGTTGAGGATCTTGAGGATCCGCATGAAGCCGTGGAAGTCCTCGCCCCCGGCCTCCGGTGTGCCCGTCCCCGGGAAGAAGGCGGGGTCGAAGAAGTCGAAGTCGAGGGTGAGGTAGATCGGCCGGTCGTCGGCGATGCCCTCGAGCCACTCGCAGCACTCCTTGAGCGAGCTCGCCAGCGTCTTGTTCTCCTTCATCCACTTGAACTCCTCCCGCGGCCCGGAGCGGATCCCGTACTGGATGAGCCGGTTCTTCGGGGTGAAGTGGTCCAGCACCCGGCGGATGATGGAGGCGTGGGAGTACTTCTCCTCCAGGTAGCCGTCCCGGAGGTCCGTGTGGGCGTCGAGGTGCAGGACCACCAGGTCCGGGTAGGCTTCGAGGTACTTCACGATCGGGCCATAGGAGATGGAGTGCTCGCCGCCGATGGTGAGGAACTTGATCCCGTCTTCCGGGAGGCGCAGGTCCTTCACCATCTCCATGAAGAAGTCGTTGGTGAGGTGCCACTTCGACGGGTAGATGGGCAGGTCCCCCATGGTGACGATGTTGTAGTCCTGCGTGTCCTTGTCGAGGTACGGCGAGTAGTCCTCGAGGCCATAGGAGGCTTCGCGGAGGGCCCCGGGGGCGAACCGGGCGCCGGGCCTGAAGCTCGTGGTCCCGTCGAAGCAGAAGCCGATCAGGTGGGTGGTGTTGGTGAAGATCGCCTGGGCGAACTCCGTTCCGATGAAGGCCTTGCCGTGCTCGAGGCCCTCCACTTCCTTGATGAGGACTGATTCTTTCATGGCTACTCCTGACCGATCATGGTCTTGTGGAAGTTAGAAATGGAGAAGCACCCCTTGTGCCAGTCCACGTTGTACCACTTGAGGCTTCTCTGGATACCGGTCATGGTCTGCAGCTTGGCCGGATCCAAATCGGTCGGCCGGAATTTCTTGGAAGAAAATCCAAAGGTCCAGTACACACCCGGGTAGATGAGCATCGGCGCGGTGAACGAACTCACCACCGGGAAGACCTTCCTCATGTTGCTGTAGATGTTCTTTATGCCCCACTCATCCAGGAACGGGTTTTCCGTCTGGTTCATCATGATCCCCTCGTCGGTCAGAGCGTTGTAGACGTCCTGATAGAATTCATCGGTGAATAACCCCGAAGCGAAGTCCACCGGATCGGTGGAATCGACGACGATGATGTCGTATTCTTTCTTCGCTCTCTTGATGAACGCGAAGCCGTCTTCGGGAAGGACGCGGACTCGCTTGTCACTTAGTCCGGAGGTGCACTCGGGGAAGTAGGTCTTGGAAACTTCGATCACTCTTTCATCGATTTCCACCAGATCGATCCGCTGGATGTCCGCGTGCTTCACGAACTCTCTCACCACGCCACCGTCACCGCCGCCGATGATCAGGACGTTCTTGCAGCTGCGGGAGACCATGTACGGGATGTGCGAGACGACCTCGTGGTAGACGAACTCGTCCTTCTCGGACACCATGGTCTTGCCGTCGAGGAGCAGCAGCTTCCCCACGGACTCGGTCTCCACGACTTCGATCTTCTGATACTTCGACTGCTCGGTGTGGAGGAAGGCCTTGACCTTGAACCCCATGGAGTAGGTGTTACGGAAGGACTCTTCGATCATCCAGTTATCAACGTTCATGCAAGCTCCTTTAGAATAACTGGTTTTTTAACTCAAATTCCCGGCTTTTCCAACCTATTGAAACCCTGACATGTCATTTATGCCTGAAGCAATGCGTTAT
>SXUH01000060.1 GCA_005791855.1 Bdellovibrionales bacterium | reverse complement strand
CAGCGGGGTGGCGTCGTCCACCGTGTGGCCCAGGCCCTGGAGGACGAGCCCGAGCTCGTAGTAGAAGTGGAAGACCTTCGGGGACCGCACCCGCGCCTGGAGCTTCACGGCCTCGAGGTCTCCGAGGAAGTTCGCCAGGGGCCAGGCTTCGGGGAACCCCGTGAGGAGGTTCAGCCGGGAGCTCCGGAAGTAGACGTAGGCCCTCGTGGCGTCTCGGAGCTCCAGGATCGTCGAATCGTTCCACCGGAACTTCGAGAAGATCAAACTAGTGCTCTGGTCGTTGGAATTCTTGCTCAGCGAACTTCGTCTGGGACCCGATCCAGGCGAGCTCCACGGTCCCGGGCTCCCCGTTTCGGTTCTTGGCGATGATGATCTCGGCCACCCCCTTCTTCGGCGTGTTCGGGTCGTAGGCCTCCTCCCGGTGGATCAGGCACACGATGTTCGCGTCCTGCTCGATGGACCCGGATTCCCGGAGGTCCTGGAGCTGGGGCCGGCGGTCGGTCCGCGAGGCCGCGGAGCGGTTGAGCTGCGAGAGCGCGACGATGGGTACCTCGAGCTCGTTGGCGAGCATCTTGATCCCCCGGGAGATCTCCGCGATCTCCTGCTCCCGGGACTGCTTGGCCTGGTGGGGCGGCATGAGCTGGAGGTAGTCGATCACCACCATGGCCAGCCCCTTCTCCGCCTTGATCTTCCGGCAGTAGGAGCGGATGTCGATGAGGTTGGTGGAGCCGGTGTCGTTGATGTAGATCGGCAGGTTCGAGAGCTTCTGGATGGCGCCGGAGATCGCCCGCAGGTCCATCTCGTTGAAGTCCTTCGTCTTGAGCTTCCGGCCGTCGATGCAGGCCTCGGAGGCGAGGAGACGCATGGAAAGTTCCGCGTACATCATCTCGTAGGAGAAGACGGCCACGGGGAGCGAGGTCTGCTTGGCGGCGGCCACGGCCCAGTTGAGCGCCAGGGCGGTCTTCCCGAGCCCCGGCCGGGCGGCGATGATCACGAGCTGCCCCGGCTGCAGGCCCAGGAGGCGGTTGTCCAGCGAGCGGAAGCCCGTCGAGATCCCGGAGATCTCCCCCTTGGCCCGCGCCGGCTGCTCGAGCTCCTTGAGGTTTTCGTAGAGGGCCTCCTTGAGGGAGGTCATCTTGTTCCCCTTGGTCTGGGAGGTGAGCTTGAAGAAGCTCGACTCCACGTCCTGGAGGAACGACTCGACGTCGCCGGTGAAGTTCGTCCCCGACTGCATGATCCGGGTCGCGGTCCGCACGACATCCCGGAGGACGGACTTCTGCTTGATAAGCTTGGCGTAGTGCTCGACGTTGGCGGAGGAGCCGACGTCGTCGCAGATGGAGATCAGCCCCGACTGGCCCCCGATCTTCTCGAGCTTGCCGTTGTCGTTGAGCTTCGAGGACACGGTGACGATGTCGAAGGGCATGGACTCGAGGTTGAGTTCCTTGATGGCCGAGTAGATGATCCCGAACTGCGGGTGGTAGAAGTCCTCGGGGTGGATCCCGACGTCGGAGATCTCGTCGAAGCTCGAGTTGTCGATGAGGAGGCACCCGAGGAGGGCCTTCTCGGCTCCGAGATCGTGCGGTAGTTCGTGACTGTTGTGACCGGCCATCGTGGCTCCTTCTCAGCTTGAAAAACTCCGGGGAGCGACGGTCCGCTCCCCGGAGGATTTTTAAAAGACGGACTACTCTTCGGTCGCTGCGGCTTCTTCGGCGGCCTTGGCGGCTTCGGCTTTGGCGGCTTCGGCCTTGGCCTTCTTGTCGGCGTTCCGCTTCTGGGCTTCGGCCTGCTGCTTCTTGAGCTCCTCGGCCATGGCGGCGTCGATGGCGACCTTCAGCTTGAAGGTGGCGGTGACGTCGTTGAAGAGGCGGGCCTTCACCTCATAGGTCCCGAGGGACTTGATGGACCCGTCGACGGTGAGGAGGCGGCGCTCGACGTTGATCCCGTGCTTCTCGAGCTCCTTCGCGATTTCCTGAGTGGTCACCGCGCCGAAGAGACGGCCGTTGGCGCCGACCTTCTTGATGAGTTCGACGGTGAGGCCCTCGAGCTTCTTCTTGAGGGTCTCGGCCTGGCCCTTCTCGGCGGAGATCTTCTTGGCGAGGGCCTTCTGCTTGTCCTTGAGGACGTTCGAGTTCTTGTCGTCCGCGAGGATGGCAAGCTTCTGCGGGAAGAGGAAGTTCCGGGCGAAACCGGAGGCGACGTTGACGATCTCGCCGATGGTTCCCAGGGACTTCACCTTTTCTGTGAGGATGACTTTCATACTTACTCCTAAAATAATTATTCTTCGATGTTTCGTTTTACAAAATACTTTCTAAAATCAAACCAGTTATCAAAGAGCCCAGCGGCCGCGATCAGGTAGTTAGCCATGAAGATCACGACCATGACGATGAGCGACCGGAACAGGCCGACGATGCCGAGGAAGTTCAACAGCTCGCTGAAGACCCCGAAGCCCTGGAAGAAGTAGAATATCCCCAGGCACTTGATGATCGAGTAGCCGATGATCTCGTAGACCTCTCTCCCGAAGTCCTTCCCCCACACCGCCAGGACGAGGCCCAGGGCGAGGACGAGGACGAACCCGAACGGGACCTTGAAGTACAGGAGGTTCCTCTCGGTGTACGGATGGTCTTCGCCCGAGAACAGGAGCCGGCGGCTCTTCAGGGCGAGGAACATGTTGAACCAGAGGATCAGGAAGACTCCCATGAACAGCACGCTCGGGAAGGACTCGATCAGTTCCTGCGCCAGGAGGTCTGGCCGATCGAGGATCTGCAGGTACTGGATCGTGTCGCTGTCGCCGCGTTGTTCGATGAGCTTCTTCTGCTCTTCCAGCTTGTCCGAGCTCTGCTCGATCTGCGCCATGATGAACTGCTTCGGGGTCACGTTCTGCGACCGGAAGAAGAGGGTGACGGCGGTCGAAACGGTCAGGATGAAACCCAGCCCGAAGACCACGACCCCCTTGACCGGTGAGAGATCGCGCTTCACGATTTCCGCGATCCCGATCCCGAAGACGAACACGCACGCGTAGAAGCCGAAGAGAGTCAGGTCCTGGTACACCATCGTGGCGAACGCGAAGCTCACCAGGAGGCCAACCAGACCCGTGAGGTACCCCTTGGCCCGGCCATAGAGGATCACCGCCAGGGCGATCGGGAACGGAGCGAACACGGTCATGATCAGGCTGATGCACAAAACCACCGACGACACTCCTAACAGGAGCAGCCGCGAGGTGGACAGTTGTGGTCGGTGCATGATCTCAGCGTTCATTCTGGTCTACTTCCCTCTTATCTCGCAGTCTCGTTAGACTGGTAGCTGATGAGGAGCATGTTCCGGCCACGCTTGATCGACTCGTTCGCTCGACGCTGGAACGTCGGAGTGAGGCCGGTGATGCGCGCCGGGGAGATCTTCCCGAACTCGTTGACGAGCCAGGAGTAGGACTTCGGGTCCTTCCAGTCCGGAGACGTCTTCTTCGCGGAGAACCAGCAGGACTTGCGCTTGGAGTGCATCTTCTTGTCCTTGTCGTCGCCGCCGAAGCCGCCGTCGTCTTCGAGGTCGGCGTTGGCCTGGGAGTGGTTCGGGTTCTTGTACGCCTTCACGATCGCGTCCTTGTCCTTGTCCGGGCCAAGCTTGATGATGAGGTGCCGGACGAGGTTCTCGTTGATGAGGAACCGGCGCTCGATCTCGGCGTTGAGCGCGCCTTCGCCGCGGTACATGTAGTAGTGGTACGAACCTTTCTTGAGACCGGATTCGGTTGGCTGAGCGAAGGTCTTCACTCCCCATGAATCGTTGACGAGGACTTCAGCGTTGAACTGCTTGAAGACTTCCCCTAGGGCTGTTTTGATGGAAGTGATAACTTCCTCGGATGCGTCTGGGCGAACGACAAACGCCGTTTCGTAGATCATATTTCCTCCTGGATATAAATAGCCCATGGACGTAATTGCCATGAGCGAGCAAAAAATATGGAATGAATGTCTCCGGGGAAGTTAGCACACCGTGTTTGATCCGTCTAAGGGAATCTGGCTAAAATATCAGCCACTTCCCTGAGTGAATGACTCCTAAGCGCCTGAAAATCGATACTTGCTCAGAGTACTGTGCCGACTCACCTCCTCCCCGAGTGTCTACTTCCTAGACACCCTATAGTTTTTTCTGTTGAAGTCGGGGGATTCTGTCACCTGTACGGTCAAGGCAAAGTGTCACCTAGCCAGTTTTTAGGTATCGGTAGTTTCGTTCTAACTTGGTTACGGTTATGCTTCTTCCCATGATAT
>SXUH01000059.1 GCA_005791855.1 Bdellovibrionales bacterium | reverse complement strand
AGGGCACTGTCCTCTTCCTTGATGTTCCAGTCCACGGCGGTGTTCTCGCTCTCGCTCAGCTCCTTGAGCCGCTGGAGGTCCTTGCCGAGCTGCCACTTGATGAGCGGGACGGCGATGTTCTTGTACGGTTCCTTCATCGCTTGCTTGAGGTTCTTCAGCGGCTTCAGGTGCGTCCAGGTCTTGGCGATGGTGGCGGTCTGGCGGACGGCCGCCGTCGGAACGAACTGGATGTTCTCCACGCCCACGTGCATCCCCAGCTGGACGTTGAAGCCCACGGTGTCGGCGAGCTGGACGAGGTTATCGGTCCCGAGGTAGTTCCCCACCACCACGTCCCGGGACGTGATCAGGCCGAAGTCGGCGATCGGCGAGTACCAGGTCGAGATCGGGAAGACGAGGAACTCCCCGGTCTGCACGAAGTGGTTGAGGCCCTTGTAGAACTGGTCGAGGATGAACTCCATCCGCTTCTCCTGCGGATTGAAGAAGGAGAGCTCCTGGTTGGCCCGGGCCACCAGGTTGTCGATGCCGATGGACTGGAGCTTCGAGAGCACGTACCAGTGCATGTCTTTGAACGGCGACTCCGGGTCCCCGTGGGCGAAGCGGCTGCCGTAGCCCTTCCAGTCTTCCTTGGTGAGCTTCCCCTCCGCGAGGTGGGGCGGGAAGGCGATCTTGGCGTTCACCGGCAGCGGGGCGGCCGCGACGGAGAAGATCTTCAGGAGAGCGTTCCGGCGCGACTTGAGCTTCTCGAAGAGCAGGAGGGCGACCTCGTGCGGAAGGTAGGAGAGGTCGATGGCCTGCTTGAGCTGGTCGTCCCCGAGGTCCCGGAGGAGGTGGAGGGCCCACCGGGCGTCGTCCAGGCTGGTGGCGAACGCGCTCCGGGTGAAGTGGGGAAGGAGGACCTCATTGTTACTGACCCGGCCCACGGTCCATTCGAACTTGTTCACACTCTCGCCGAGGTCCGCGAGGGCGTAGGGGATGACGAGCGCGCGCAGGGTCCGGCTGGTGAGGGTCTGGGGCGGAGTCCCCATGGCGAGGTTGTAGTGGTCCGCGGTCCGGGGCTCCGCCACGGCGATGTCCCGGAGGACGACGTTGAAGCTCGCGGCCTGGCCCGGGTCGCTCAGGCGGCTGATCTTCCGCAGAGACGAGTCGTCGGTCTCATCCTTCAGGAACTCTTCCATGTCCGCCGCACTCTTAAAGGAGATGCTCTCCACCCACCGGGAGGCCGCGCCGAGGGTCGCCCGCGGGATCTGGCTCTGGGCGAAGTTCTTGAGCTCCTCGAGGTTCGAGAAGTCCACGCTCAAGCGGTCGAGCCACTTCACCGCCGGGACCTTGTACCCCATGAGGCGCAGGAGGTTCTTCCGGAGGAGCATGGTGTGGAGGGTCTTGTCGAGGTGGACGATGGCCGTGGTCTTTCCCTTCGTGATGTTGAAGCGGTAGAGGCCACTGGCCGAGAGGAGTCCGCCGCGGAAGGTGACCCGGTCATCCTCCTGGATGTTCACGCTGTCGTCGGTGAGCCAGAGCTGCTTGCGCCTCACCGGGGTCCAGACCTCGCTCTCGGCGGGGTTCAGGGCCGCGAGGTCCACGCCGCTCTTCCGGAGCCGGAAGGCCTCGTCGGAGCGGAGGATCCTGCCCTGGTAGAGGAGGTCGTCGGCCGGGAGCCGGGACTCGTTGAAGGGGATCGAGGCCGTCCGCTGCGCCTGCGCGGGAGACCCCAGGAAGGTCGCGGCGAAGAGGAAGAGGGTCAGGGCGGGGAGTTTGTATGTGTTCATAGTTCGTCCATCTTAGTGGAGATCAAGGTTGTGGGGGGCCGGGTGAAACCTAATTACCTGGACTGTTTAACACTTAGACACCCGCCGCGGGCGGATTTTGAAATTTGTTCACGGGGACTATATGGCCCCGCGGAACGGGTCCATACTCTAGCGGACCCCCTTTCCAGAAAATAGGAGTTCCTATGAAAGTCAGCGTCGCCGTCCTTTCCTTGTTCCTTGTGGTTGCCTGCGATAACGGTGGGGGATCCAGAAGATCCAAGGGTGCCCCGAAGGGCCGCACGACCCTTGCCACCGAACCCAAGCAGGATACGAAGGCGGTCGAAACCGCAGAGGTGAAGACCGAACCCGTGGCCAAGAACTACCTCCTCCAGGTGACGGTGGAGAATACCCTCAAAGGCGAGAAGGTCGAGTGCGACGCCAAGAATAAGAAGCTCGCCGTCACCTCCCAGGACGAGAACGTCCGGCAGATCCTCTGCACGAATTCGAAGGTCTCCGTCTCCGCCGTGAGCAACGCCGGGGCCGTCACCTTCGAGGCCCGGGACCTCGCGAAGAACCAGGAGCTAGGCCCCGGTAAGAACAGCAAGAACCCCGCGGAGTTCGACCTCGAGAAGACCCAGGGGGTCCTCCGCTACGAAGCCGAGAACCCGTACGGGCGGACCTCCGTCACTGCGGAGAACATCACCGGCGTCGACGAGAAGCTCCTGACGAAGAGAAACGACCTGGTCGTCCAAGCTCAGAAGCTCCAGGAGAAGATCCGGCACTCCGGGAAGGGCCGCGTGTCTCAGAAGACCATCGAAGAGCTCGAGGACCTGAAGCGTGAGATCGCCGACCTGGACCTCGAGATCGACCGGACGAAGAAACTCTAATCCGACTAAACCACTCCAGGGAAATGGTAGTTTTTATTTAGGACTAACATTTCCCTGTCTATCTCCGAAAAGTTGACTGACCGATACACGAAGGCACGGCTGCCGGAGTGGAGCTTAAGGATAAGCAGTGGGTTTACGAGTCAACACGAACATCTCCTCTCTCCAGGGAATCAATTCCCTGAACAAGGTCTCCCGCGAGACCTCCGAGAGCTCGTCCAAGCTCAGTTCCGGTCAGCGCATCACCAAGGCCGCCGACGATGCCGCGGGCCTTGCGATCTCCGAGAAGATCAAGGCCGAGGTCCGGTCCTCGCGGCAGGCGAATCGAAACGCCAACGACGGGATCTCCCTCATGCAGGTCGCGGAGGGCGGCCTCAACGAATCCTCCGGCCTCCTCATCCGGATGAAGGAGCTCGCGATCCAGGCCGCCTCGGACACGGTGGGGGACTCGGAGAGAGAGAAGTCGAACCTCGAATACGAAGGACTCAAGGCCGAGCTGGAGCGGATCTCCCGGAACACGGAGTTCAACGGGCGGAAGCTCTTGAACGGCACCGGTGGCCGGCTCGACTTCCAGGTCGGGACCGGAGCGAACTCCGCAGACGATCAGGTGAGCTACATCCCCGGCGCCATCAACTCCGGGACCGACTCCCTGGGTGTGAGCACGCTCCACGTCTCCAGCAAGACCAGCGCGCAGGATAGCATCACCAAGATCGAAGGGGCCATCTCGAAGATCGCGAGCCAGCGGGCGGTGATCGGCTCGCTCCAGAACCGGCTCGTCGCGAGCTCCAACAACCTCTCGGTGTACACGGAGAACATGAGCGAAGCCAACAGTCGGATCCGGGACGTGGACTACGCATCCGAGACCGCCAACCAGGCCCGGTTCCGGATCCTCGAGGACACGAACTCGGCGGTCCTGGCCCAGGCTAACCTCACCGGGCAGAGTGCACTTAAGCTAGTCTAAACTGCCCTACTAGAATGGTGTTAGTGCTCTACCGAGTAGCTCCTTGTTGTAGAAGTACATGAAGATGTCCAGATGGTCTTTAAGGCGCTTTGGATCCTTGGTGGTGCACCAGGTTTTTCTAATGAGGCGATTGATGTTTGCCCGGAGAAGGGCGCAGGTATGGTTGACGGCAAATAGTGGATCGAAACCGACTT
>SXUH01000058.1 GCA_005791855.1 Bdellovibrionales bacterium | reverse complement strand
TCGGGTGGAAGGCCCGGGAGAACTTCTCCAGCGGCATCATCAAGACCGTGGACTGGTACCTGTGATCCTCGTCACCGGAGAGACGGGCCAGCTCGGCTACGAACTCAAGAAGCTCCTGCCACCGGGAACCGTCTTCCTCGGCCGGGAAGCGCTCGACCTCGCCGACGCGGCAGAGCCGAGGCGGCTCTTCGAGAAGTACCGGTTCACCGCCCTCGTCAACACGGCCGCCTACACCCAGGTGGACCAGGCGGAGATCGAACGGGAGAAGGCCCTCGCGATCAACGCCAAGGCTCCCGGGATCCTGAGCGAGCTCTGCCGGAAGAACGGAGCCCGGTTCGTCCACTTCTCCACCGACTACGTCTTCAACGGGGAGAGCAGCACGCCGTACCGGGAGACGGATCCCATCGATCCGATCAACTACTACGGACAGACCAAGGCGCTGGGGGAGAAGAGTGTCCTCGACGCGAATCCGGAGGCCCTCGTCCTGCGAACCTCCTGGGTCTACTCCCAGCACGGGAAGAACTTCGTGAAGACCATGGCGAGCCTCGGGAGGGACCGGGATGAGCTCAAGGTGGTGAACGACCAGATCGGCTCGCCGACCTGGGCGCTGGACCTCGCCCGGGTGACGAAGCTCGCGCTGGAGACGGATCTCCGCGGCGTCTACCACTACTCCGGCGAGGGGACCTGCTCGTGGTACGACTTCGCCTGCGCCATCAAGGAGCGGCTCGGGTTCAAGGCCCGGATCACACCGATCCCGTCCTCCGAGTTCCCGACCAAGGCGAAGAGGCCCCGGTACTCCCTCCTCTCGAAGGAGAAGATCAAGCGGGACCTCGGGGTCACCATCCCGACCTGGCGGGAGAGCCTCGATCAGATGCTGTCGTCTTTCACGTAGACGCCGTAGAGGCAGTACTGTCGCAGCTTTTTGCTTAGGAACTTCAGATCGACGGGAGTGCAGAACGTCGTTTCCTCCCGGAAGCCGTAGCTCTTCATGAGGGCCCGGAGGCCCTCCTTGTCGTAGAAGACCTTGTGGTCCGGGTCGCTCGCGTAGCCCTTCTCTCCCGGGACACCCACCACGAACCTTCCGCCGTCCTTGAGGACCCGGCGCACTTCATCCAGCACAATCGACGGTTCCTCGAGGTGCTCGAGGACGTTGTCGAGGAGAACGCTGTCGAAGGCCTTCTCCGGGAAGGGGAAGCCGTCTTCGATCAGGTAGGCTTCCTTCACCCCGCGCTCCTTGCAGTGGTTCACGTTGTAGGGGTTGACGTCGCAGCCGACGGTGTTCTCTCGGAAGAGACAGAGGTCGCCGATCCCGCAGCCGACGTCCAGGGTCCGGCCCTCGAGGTACCGCACGACCTTCGGGTAGAGCACGTAGCTCCGGTAGAGGTGGCCGAGCCTGCTCCGGGTGAGGAGGTACTCGTGGTACTGTTTGTGGGTGATCTCCGCGCTCATGGTTAGAGTCCTAGGAGGATGGCCCAGAGGAAGACCCCGACGCCGACGTTCGCGAGGACGGAGGAGGTTCTGAGCATCCCGTGTTTGAAGTTCAGGGCGATGTTGCCGAGGAGGTAGCAGACCTGGAAGGCGATGTAGATTCGCCCTAAGTCCCGGAGGTCCGAGACGGTGCTGAGGTAGAGGAGCACCATGAAGAGGGCGTTGGCCAGGAGGTCCAGGGCGAGGTAGGCCTTCTTGTAGGAGAGGCCGATCATCGAGAAAATGAAGACCCAGTTCAGGCACTTGAGGTACTCGCCGATCGCCATCCACACCAGGATCTTCGTCATCGCCCCGAACTCCGGGGTGAAGAGGAGGTGGATGAAGAACGAACTGAAGACGCAGATGAAGCCCAGGCTCGCGAGGGCGAGGCCGTTGATGAGGGTGAAGTAGTGGTCGCGGAACTTCTTCTGCTCCGGCTCCGCCGAGACCTTCGGGAGATAGTAGACGCTCAGGCTCGTGAGGTAGATGAGCGTGGTGTACCCGACGAGGCTCCAGGCACCTTCGAGGAGGCCCGTGTTCCAGATCCCGAGGCGGTGGGTGCAGACGGCCTTCACCGCGAGGAAGCTCAGGAACCCGGAGGCGCCTCCGACGACGGCCGAGATGGTCGTCCGCTCGAAGCTCTCGAGGCGCTTCAGCGGGAACCCGGGGAGGAGATTTCGCACCGGGCTCCGGTATAAGACGAGGCCGAGGAGGAAGCTCAGCAGGCCACTGTAGAAGTAGAGGTCGAAGAGCTCCCGGGAGAAGAGGGCGATCACGAACATGGTGAAGAACGGGAGGGCGGTGGCGATCCCGGAGAGCCCGATGTAGCCCTGGGCGCTTAGGGCCGACTTGATCAGCTGGTGGACCGAGAGCGGGACGAGGAACAAGGGGATGGAGCGGATGAGGTTGAGGTTCTCCAGGTCCGAGTAGAGGGCGACGCAGATCTCTTCGGAGAAGAGCAGGACGAGGGCGCTCAAGCTCAGGGAAACCGCGAGGGCGTAGCTCGCGGCGATCCGGATGAAGGCGACTCTGTCCCGGGCCTTCGGGTAGCCTTCGACGATCGAGTAGCCGCTGCCGAGGGTGAAGAAGATCGCGAGGAACTGGAAGAACTGCCGGAAGAGGCCGAAGGCACCGACGCCCTCGGGGCCCTCGTGGTAGGAGATGAGCTTGACGAGCCCCACGCCGAAGACCGCGGAGAGGGCGATGCCGGCGCCGGACTTCGCGAACGCCCTTACCGAGATCGACAAGGGAATTCCTTAACCTCGCTCCGCGAGTCCGGGCCCCACTTGGTGAAGTAGAGGTAGATCGAGTGGATGTTGATGAGCGTGAGCTTTAGGTTGAAGTACGACCCGCGCTTCCAGAGGTGGGTGACCTTCGCCTCCGGGAAGAGGACCGTGGGCCCGAGCTTCCCCGCTTCGCGGGTGATGTCGATGTCTTCGGCGTACATGAAGTAGCGGGGATCGAAGCCGTTGATCTTCTTGAGGGAGGAGCTCCGGAAGAACATGAAGCAGCCGGACATGCTCGGCACCTCGAGGGGCTTCTCGAAGGTCTGGTCCTTGAGCTCGTAGAGATCCAGGTCCCTTTGGATGAACCGCTTGAGGAACCTCGGAAAGAACCTCCGACCCACGAAGATGTGCGGGGCCGGGAGCCGCTTATGCACATACTGCACGGAGCCGTCGGAGTTTAGAATGAGAGGTACTGACAGGGTCACTTCGGGATTAAAGTCCATGAACCGGACGAGCTTTTCTAGGGCGCCGTCGTGGATCTCGATGTCCGGGTTCGAAACCACGAAGTACCGCGCGAGGTCCGCGTACCGCTCGATGGCGATGTTGTGGGCCTTCCCGAAACCGATATTTGAATCTGGCACAAGATAATCTATTTGTTGTATATTGCAGTAGTCCCGGATCTCCGGGTTGTTGGAATTATCCACGAAGACTAGTTTTAGTTTGAGGGTGCATCTCCGGCAGCTTTTGATAAGAGTATCGAGCATGGAGATGGGATTGTTGAACGTAACTACTGATAGGATGATATCATACATACGTTCTAGATTATGCTTTGCAGAAAGATAAATGTAAACTCTTTAAGGAATATTTATGAAAGGGATCATCCTCGCCGGTGGAAGTGGAACAAGACTCTATCCTTCAACCATTCCCATCACCAAGCAGCTCCTCCCGGTCTTCGACAAGCC
>SXUH01000057.1 GCA_005791855.1 Bdellovibrionales bacterium | reverse complement strand
CCTGGCCTACCCGATCTACTACAAGTGCGAGCCCGGGGGCCGCCTGAGCGATCAGATCACGCCGAAGGAGCTGGCGGACAACCTCAAGGCCATGGCGGGCCTTTCCTCGGGTGCCGTCGACGCCTACTGCGAAGGCAGCGCCCAGTGCATGGCGGACTTCAAAAAACTTCTCGCCATGGCCCACGCGGCTGGCTCCGCGACCACCGAGTACATCGAACAAGAGCTCGCGAAGATCAAGTCCGCTTCCGCGAAGACCGCGGAGGCCATCTTCGCCGCCGGCGTGGAAAACCGGAAGCTCGCCGAGAACGCGGCCCTGATCCGGGAGTGCCGCGTGAGCAGCGACCAGCTCGATCCGCAGACGATGGTCCTGCCGAATTCCACCAGCTGCATCTTCGGCAACTTCACCCATTCTCCCTACATGTACCCCTCCGGCATCCGAGAATCCGGATCCCTCACCGGGCAGGTGGCGGAACCGGGGATCGCCCCGGACTGCGAGGAAGTCACGGCACTCATCAAGGGGGCCATCGCCACGGACCAGGATCCGTACGCGGCCCTCGCGGTCTCGCTGATGGAGAACGGAACGGCGATCGAGGAGCTCTACCTCGATCCCATTGGAGAGGTGACCAACCTCGGCTGTCCGGCGACCCGCGGGAGTGAGAAGGGCCACAACCTCAACTCCTTCTTCACCTACTACAACGTGGACTACAAGACGGTGAAGAACGACGAGCTCCTGAAGCGCGTCGGGAACTTCCTGAAGGTCCACGACTCCCAGGTCAAGGCCGGGAAGAGCTTCTACTGCGTCGGTGGGAAGAAGAAGAAGGAAGACATCTTCCAGGTCGGCCAGGGATCGCCGAGGGAGAAGGTCTCCGAGGCTCCGGTGAAGGGCAAGTGCTGCATCGAGCTTCCGTACGCAGCCGCCGACGTCGATACCTGGGGCCCGCACGTCGCCAAGGCGATGACCTTCTCGTCCCTGGAGGACTACACGAAGAAACCACTGAAGCCCGAGCACGCCGGGAAGGACCCGCTGGAGATCCCGGCGCGGAAGCTCCAACGCTTCAACGGGTACTCGGACTCCATGGGCGGGGCCGAGGCGGTCTCCGCCTGGCGCTCGGGGGTGAACTACTTCAAGACCCCGGCCTACGGCTACCAGGCCATGGACTTCATCCTCAACACGCTCTGGAGTAATCCGTACGTGCGCAGGGCCGTGAAGGGCGTGGAGCAGATCCTCGGCACCCACGCGACGAGCGTGATCTGCCGGGACCAGAAGCCCGGGGTCTACGCGATCGAGCACGACTACTACATCCGGAAGCACGCGGAGGCCCCGCGGATGGAGGCCCTCCTCGGGCGCTACAAGCAGGGAGGCTGGTCGAAGCTTCCGAAGCGGGACAGGAACGTCTTCCTCGTGGAAATGGCCGAGCTCTGTAAGAAGGAGTTCGTCCAGGCCCGCACCAGCTGCAAGCCCCTCATGGCCATGACGGCCAAGCTCAAGGAGATGGAGGCGGGGGTGGACACGGAGACCCTGAAGAAGCTCGAAGCCGAACACGAGAAGATGATCGCCGCGTTCATCTCCGCCGACCAGACCAAGCTCATGCAGGACTACCTGAAGAACTACTACCCGAAGCGGCGGACCGTTAGCATGGCCAACGAGATGGACCAGGGGTACAAGTGGAAGCACATGGACCAGAACCAGTTCAAGGCCTTCCTAGAGAGCTACAAAACCTACATCATCGGCGGACGGAAAGAGTTCTGATTGTTCACACGCAGCAGCATTCTCTTTCAGTTTGGCTTTTACCTACTTCTATGGATTAATATTTGAGTATTACTTTCCAAAGGAGTTTTCATGAAGCAGCTGATCCTCGTTTTGGTTCTCGTGGTGAGTTCTCTGGCCCACGCCCAGTCCGATAGCAAGATGGGAGTCATGGCGAGCCTTCTCTATAACACCGCGGAGATCGACTCCGCCGGGGACCCGGACGTGAACGCCGAGCTCGGGTACGGCCTTGGGATGCGGGCCCTCCTGCGCCTGAACGACCGGCTCTTCCTCCGAACGGGGGCGGGGATCATCAAGAAGGCCTTCAGCATCGACCTCGAGGTGAGCCCGGGGATCACGGAAACCACGGACGTCTCCTTCCTCTACCTCAACATCCCGGCCACCCTCTACCTCAAGGCCTCCCCACAGGTCGGGATCTTCGCCGGAACGGCGATCCAGCCGAAGCTCGACGACGACTGCGAGGTCGACGGCGGAACGTGCAAGGTGGAAAGCGCAAAATCCATGGTCCTCCCGGCCATCCTCGGGTTCGACTTTTCGTTCAACGAGCAGTTCGGGATCGAGTTCTCCTACGAGTACGGCATCATGGAGTCCTCGAAGGACACCAAGGTCAGCTCGCTGGTCACTTCTCTAGTTTACAACTTCGAATAATCGCACTAGGGTTCAGGGCTCAACCACTGGACCCGCCATGAAAAACCTCCTCACGATCTCCCAGGAACTCACCGTCCTCGGAGACAAGTTCCTAAGCAAAGAAGCCCCCGGGAGTTTCCCCCAGGAGGCCAAGAACCTCCTCGAGACGTCCTCCATCGCCGACGCCTTCGACTACCAGGAACTGGTGGAGAGCGTGCTCAAGGAATCCTTCCGCCCGGCCCAGAACTACGGGGCCTTCCAGTTCAGCGACCTCCCCATCACCCTGGCCCGCGGGAAGAGCTGCTTCGTCGATCTCTACTTCTGGCGCCGCCGGCCCACGGTCATCCACAACCACCACTTCACCGGGGCCTTCATCTGCCTGGACGGGTTCAACGTCGACCTCGAGTACGAGTTCACCGAATCCCGCCGGCTCGGGGCGTACCATTCCCTCGGAACTCTCGCCGAGGTCGAAGCTCGCCAGATGAGGAAGGGCGACGCCAAGGCGATCTCCTACCTGGATGGCTTCATCCACCAGAACCACCACCAGTCCGACCTCACCGCGAACATCTGCTTCCGGACTCCGGAGTTCGGCGAGGCGGACCTCTCGAACTACCTCTACTCGGGCCTGCGCTTCGAGAAGAACCAGGTCCTCCTGGACCGCTTCGAGCGCCTCATGGGCCTCATCCGGTTAGGGGAGTTCCGCGTGACCAAAGCCGACCTCACCGTCGACGACGCCCTCTACTTCCTCATCCAGAACCACCGGTCGACCTCGGAGAGCCGGCAGTTCCTGAAGGTGCGGGACCTCTTCCGAGAGACGGTCCAGCGGGAGCTCGGCGTCGATCTCCCGAAGCTCCTGGAGGAGCACGACCTCCGGTACGAGGCCATCCAGGCCCACTACGAGTGAGCCTAGAACTTCTTCTCCGTGACCGCCGGCACGGGGTCCCCGGGGAAGACCTTCCGGCTCAGGCTCTTCGTTTCCTCCACGTTCTTCCCGGAGATGAAGATGGCCGGCCGGAGCGCCTCTTCGAGCTTCTGCTTTTCCTCGGGGCCTAGGGCCACCGTGCGCTTCTTCGCCGCCAGTCGCTGAGTGATCAGGTCCTTGAAGATCCCGGCCATGAGCGGGCCCTGCTTGATGTAGGTGGTCTGCGGGGTCGCGAGCTTGAGCTCCAGGGAAGTGGCTTTGATGTACTCGTCGAAGACCGGGAAGTGCGTGCAGAACTCTCCCACCACGTCGAACTCGACCTTCGGCGCGAGGAACTTAAGGTCGTTCCGCACGGAGGCTTTCTGGAGTTCCACCGGGGCGGCGTGCTCGATCATGTCCACCCAGTTGCCGGGGCCGATCTGGTAGAGTTCGACGGTCCTTCCGTCGGGGAACCGGAGGGTGTGCGTGGAGACCGCGCTCTCGAGGGTCTTCCCCTTCTTAGTGTACCAGCGGTCTTGGGTGTGGTTCAGCGGTTTGGCTTCGACGTAGGGGAGGTCGAAGGCCCGGGCCAGGGCCCGCGGGTAGGACATGGCCCGGACGGTGGCGGGAGTGGCGAGCACTCCGACCCTCACGGTCTTCTTCCGCTGGAACCTTTCCTCGATCTGTCGCTTGAGCTCGGAGACGGAGCTCTCGATGATGGAGATCGTCCGGTCGCCGAGTCCGGGCTTCTCCTCGTTGAGGATCTTCTTGATGGCCTCGTACTGCGTGGAGGCGGTGTTGCAGGCGATGAACACATCCTCCGCACCGTCCGCGAATGCCCGGGAGATCCCCTTCGCCGCAAACCGAGCGATCTCCGCCGGCGTCTTTTCTCCGTAGGGAGCGTTCGCGGTGTCCCCGTAGTGAGTGAGCTTGAACCGGGCCTGGTGGGTCTGGGCAAGGCCCCGGGCTTCCCGCTCGATCTCCTTGGCGGTGAAGAAGCCGCCGAAGCCGGAGTCGAAGGTCGCCACCTGGATCAGCTGGTCTTCGGCGAGGAGGCGGAGGGGCGAGAGGGCGAGAAGCACGAGGAGGAATAATCTCATCTTTGGTCCGGGGAAGTGGGTTTCTGCTTGTGGGAGAAATTTAATCCAAACCGGGATCGATGGCAAGGGCGGAGGGGAGCCCCGGGGGAAGGGCCCCCGGGACCGGGAACTTATTTCTTAGGCTTAACGAATCTTAGAGTCATCCGGTCGCTCTCTCCGATGGCGAGGTACTTCTCCTTGTCCTTCTCCCCGAGCTTGAGCGTCGGCGGGAGCGTCCAGACACCTTCCGGATGGTCCTTCGTGTCCTTCGGAGTGGCGTTGATCTCGGACTTCTCCTCGAGCCGGAAGCCGGCCTTCTTGGCGAAGGCGATCACGTCCGCTTCCCGGACGTAGCCGGACTTCGCCTCGGGGTCGTTGGACTTCGGGTCCGCTCTGTGTTCGACGACGCCCAGGATCCCTCCCGGTTTCAGCGCCCGATAGAAGGAGGCGAAGGCTTCCTGGGCGAACCCGCCGGTCATCCAGTTGTGGACGTTCCGGAAGGTCAGGACCAGGTCCGCGGAGCCCGCCGGCGCCACGTCGACTTTCTTCGCGGGATCGAGGACCGTGATCTTCATCTTGCCGCCGACCTGCGGGTACTTGTCCATCCAGGTCCTTACCTTAGTCTGCAGCTCTGTCATGTAGGCGTTGTTCGCCGGAGGGATTGCCCCGACGTACTGCCCCCGTTCCGCGAGGTAGGGAGCGAGGATCTCCATGTACCAGCCGGCGCCGGGCGAGATCTCCACCACCGT
>SXUH01000056.1 GCA_005791855.1 Bdellovibrionales bacterium | reverse complement strand
CCGGCCGCTCCCCGGGTACTCCGGGAGCGAGGTCGTCCCGGAGGCGATGATCGCGCCCGTGTCCTCGAACTGGTGGAGCTTGATGGTGATGGCCGAGCGGATGATCTCCTTCTGGAACAGGTTCGGGATGTACGTGTCCTTCACCCAGGAGCGCCAGTAGCGGATGGTCTTGTAGAAGAACTCTTCGAAGGTTTCCTTCAGCGACGCTTCGAAGGGAGAGCCGCCGGAGAGGACCATGTAGATGTCCTCGGTGAGGGTGAAGTCTCGCTTCTCCACGATGTAGGACTTCGCCGCGTTCGTCGTGAGCCGGAGCGGATAGTGGAGGTTGGTGAAGCTGATGTGGTTGGAGCCGACGGAGACCTCCGGCGTGAGTTCGCCGTAGTCTCCCCGCGGGTCGCAGACGATCTTGATCCGCGGCTGCCCCTTCACCCGTCTAATCTTTCGCAGGAACTGGAGGGGCTTGTGGTAGCGGTCGTGGATCTGGAACCGCGGAGCGAAGTCGATGACGTCGAACTCGCCGTCCTCACAACAAAAAGAAGTTACGATCACCGCGGTATTCTCGATGTATTTCTGCTTCGTCGTGTGGGGCGCGCACGGAGTGATCTTGAACGAGCCACCTTTTTCCTTATCAAGGATCGATCCGAAGACGAAACTTGAGTCCATGTAAGGCCAGCACATCCAATCCACTGAGCTGTCGTGACCTACGTAAGCGATGTAATGACAATTTCCGGTGATAGCTAAATTATAGCGATGTGCCTTATTCATGATCACATTTTAAATTATAATCCGTGGGGTTTCAATGATGGAGGAAACGAATGTCTAGATGTTTGTTGATTAGTAACCGATTACCCTTTGCATATAATTCTAAACTCGGCGCATTTACCCCGAGTGCCGGCGGCCTCGCCTCTGCGATCAAGGGCCTCGACTCGAGCAAGGTCGGGTTCGACTTTGAATGGATGGGCATAATGACGGATGACGTTGACGCCCAAATGCTCGAGCAGTTGAAAGCAGATTCAACGAAGAGTATCCCTTGCCATCCGATCATCGTCCCGAAGGAAGAGTACGACCACTACTATAATTCTTACTGCAATAATGTAATCTGGCCACTTTTCCACTACGAAAGGTCCATGGTCCGCCATTCGCAGAAAGGCTGGGAATCGTACATCACTGTTAATAAGCTAGTTGCGGACGCAATCTTAGCCGAAGCTAAAGACGACGACATCGTGTGGGTCCACGACTTCCAGCTGATGCTCGTGCCGGGATATGTGAAAGAGCAGAGGCCGAAATTAAAGGTCGGCTTCTTCCTCCACATCCCGTTTCCGAGCTCGGAGATCTTCCGGGAACTCCCGCAGCGCAGAGAGATCCTCCAGTCGGTGATGAGGTGCGACCTCGTGGGCTTCCATGATCTCTCCTACCTCAACCACTTCCGGAGCTCGCTCCAGCGAGTCCTCGGGGAGGTTCCGATGAGCGACAAGATGTGGGGCGTGTACCCGATCTCCGTAGACTCGAAGCACTTCATGGACCTCGCGGACGCGCCAGAGACGCAGGAGTGCATCCGCCAGTACTCGGAGAATAAGAAGAACATGAAGTGGATCCTCGGCGTCGACCGGCTCGACTACATCAAGGGGATCCTCCTGAAGCTCCGGTCGTTCAAGTCCTTCCTGAAGAAGTTCCCGGAGTGGCTGGGGAAGGTGCAGATGGTCCAGATCGTGATCCCGTCGCGCACCGAGGTCCCGGAGTACCAGCAGCTCAAGCGCCAGATCGAACAGCTCGTCTCGAGCATCAACGGCGAGTACGGGACCCCCACCTACATGCCGATCCACTACATCTACCACCCGGTCTCCGAGAACGAACTCTCCGCGCTCTACCAGCTGAGCGAAGTCCTGCACGTCGGGAGCCGCCGGGACGGCATGAACCTCGTGAGCCTCGAGTACGTGATGTCCCAGAAGCGGGACAACCCGGGCATCATCCTCCTGAGCGAATTCACCGGCGCCCACTCCACCCTGAGCTACGCCATGTCGATTAATCCTTGGAACATCCACGACACCGCCGGCCGGATCAACGAAGCCCTGAGCCACCCGGAGGACCTCTGCCGCCGGGAGATGCTCGCCATGAAGGACTTCCTCCGGAACTACACCTCCTCCGACTGGGCGAAGATCTTCCTCCGGGACCTCCTGAAGGAGCCGACGGAGCAGGAGCGCGCGCAGGTGCTCCCGGTGAACGGCCGCTTCCCGTGGATGCGGGACCTCGCCGGGAAGCGGGTCCTCTTCTTCTGCGACCTCGACGGAACCCTCGCGCCGATCTCGGCCTTTCCGAAGGACGTCCGGCTCAACGAGCGCACCATCGAACTCCTGAAGAAGATCTCGGAGAAGGACGACTGCCAGTTCGTCGTCGTGAGCGGCCGGGACAAGGAGTTCCTCGAGGAGCAGTTCGTCCACCACGACTTCAAGTTCCCCCTGGCCGCCTGCCACGGGGCCTACTCCTACAACCCGATGGAGCAGCAGTGGACCAACCTCATCCCCCACGACTCCACCAAGTGGAAGGACACGGTCCTCGAGATCCTCAAGCTCTACACGCTCCGCACGCCCGGGAGCTTCATCGAGGACAAGGGCCACGCCATCACCTGGCACTACCGGAACTCCCCGATCGAGTTCGCCGACTTCCTCGCCAACAAGCTCTTCTTCGAGCTCGAGGAGGTCCTCACCTCCCAGCCGGTGCAGGTGAACCGAGGGAAGAAGGTCATCGAGGTGAAGTCCATCCACGCCAACAAGGGCTTCTTCGTCCAGCAGTGGATCCTCCAGCAGGCGCAGAAGCCGGACGTGGTGGTCGCCATCGGCGACGACACCACCGACGAAGACATGTTCGGCGTCCTCCAGGAGCGGAAGGACCTCCTCCCCTTCTGCATCAAGGTGGGCCGGGAGGAGACCCAGGCTAACTACCTCATCGGCGAGCAGAAGAGCGTGAACCAGTTCCTCCAGAACTTCCTCACGAGCCTGGACCAGTAGGTGAGTAGAACTCATTTCAAAACCCCAGGTTCTATGGTGGCCGCCACGCGGCGACTAGGAGAGACGACCGCCCGGCGGCCCGGTGAGGCGTGCTCATGCACGCCGCAGGGAGGAGCGACGACGGCAACGACGAACCGGGCCGCCGGGCGGATGGGGTTTTTGAATGAGTTCTAACCTCCTGCCTAATCCCTACCTCCTCGGGTTAGGCATCGCCCTCCTCGCCTACATGGTGCTCTTCGGAGCGAAGAAGCTCCTCTCGACGAAGATCGGCCGCTTCATCAAGAGGCCCGGGAACCGCTGGGACGAGCTCGTCGTCTTCTCCGTCGAGCAGACGAAGAAGTTCTTCCTCGTCGTCTCCTCGCTCTACGTGGCCCTGCACTTCGTCCCCCACAGCTCCCAGGTCGCCCTCTACTCCCGGCGCGCGTTCTTCATCACCCTCATGTGGCAGGTCGCGATCTGGTCGCACAACCTCCTGGAGAAGTGGATCTCGAGCCACATCAGCCGGAAGACGAAGAAGAACCCCGCGGCCGCGAGCTCCATCAGCCTCATCCAGCTCTCCTCGCGGATGCTCCTCTTCTCCGTCATCTTCCTCTTCACGCTGAACAACCTCGGGATCAAGGTCACCACCATCGTCGCGGGCCTCGGGGTCGGGGGGATCGCCGTCGCCCTCGCCCTGCAGAAGATCCTCGGGGACCTCTTCTCCTCCCTCTCCATCGTCCTGGACAAGCCCTTCATGGTGGGCGACTTCATCGTCATGGACCAGTTCCTGGGAGAGGTCGAGAAGATCGGCCTCAAGACCACCCGGATCCGCAGCCTCTCCGGGGAGCAGATCATCATCTCCAACTCGGACATCCTCGCGGCCCGGATCCGGAACTACAAGCGCATGCACGAGCGGCGGGTGTCCTTCGTCCTGAACCTCCCGCTCCAGAGCTCGAGCGAGGACCTGCGGAAGGCGGTGAGCTCGGTCACGGCCATCGTCCGGAACAAGTCCCGCACCCGGTTCGAGCGCTGCCACTTCCACCGGATCGGCCCGACCTCCCTGGACATCGAGACCGTCTACTGGGTCCTGAGCGACGACTACGACCTCCACATGGACATCCAGCAGGGGATCCTCCTGGACATCGTCAAGGTCTTCGAGCAGGAGAGGATCTCGCTGGCCTACCCGACCCAGACCCTGCACATGAAGCCGGTGGAGGTGTGGGTGAAGGGCGACCTCCCCGACCGGAGCGCCGGAGACGGGCGGGAGCGGCCCTTGACCTCATAGGAAGGTCCTCCCTCCGCGAGACAGCGAAACTTAAGATTCCCTGCCCGGAGTACCGTACCAATTGACTTGGCGGTCACCCGTTTCCTGGCTATGATGAGGCATGAACCTGATCTTCGTCTTCCTCGTCTCATTCCTCGGCGCCGGTGCCGCCGCCGACGACCCCTTCGAGAAGACCTTCCCTCGTGCGAACGCCGTCTGCTACGTCAACAAGCAGCGCCTCGAGGTCTACATCCGCGGCGAATCCCTCGAGACCGAGCCCTCGGAGAACGGCACCGGCAAGTACCTCTTCTACCGCAAGGGCGACCTGCTCCCGGAGGCCCTCGCGACCAACGGCTTCGACACCTTCTCCTTCTTCCCGGGGAAGTCCGGCCTGTGCTCCAAGACCCCCGGCTTCCTCCTCGAGAAGGACCTCTTCGTGCTCCTCCTCCGGAAGGAGGGGAACATCGTGATCCAGCCCTTCGCCCTGCCGGAGTTCAAACCCGGGCCCCTCATCGCCACCGAGCACGGCTCCGAGAAGGCCTACCAGAAGGGCGCCGGTGTCGTCTTCCTCACCCACATCCAGTCCCGGGACCGGATCATCGGCAAGGTCACCATCGCCGGCGCCTCCTACACCTACCAGGACCGGGACTTCCCTCTCTGGATCCAGTACTCGAAGCGCGGCTTCGAGACCCTCACCACGCACACCTTCCGGAACTTCCCCTGGCGCCGGTTCTTCAAGGACGAGAAGGAGTTCCTCGCCGCAGCGGGGTGGGACCCGGGGACGAAGAAGTTCACCCGGGCCTACGTCTACCTCGCGGTGAACCCGAGCGCGGCGAAGAAGTGCCTCCTGCTCGTGAAGGAGAAAGAGGCCATCGACGGAAAGGAGCCGTGGCGCTGTCAGTGATAGGCCCGGTAGATGGAGAAGTCGTCGAGCTTCCCCTCGTAGGCGACGGAGAACCACGGGTGCCCCTCCCGGATGATCTGCTTGGTGAAGCGGCCGCGGACGACGATCTGGACGGGCCTCCGGCGCGAGACCTCCCGGAGCTCCCGCAGCGTGTGGTCGATGTGCTCGACCTGGCCGAAGTCGTAGATGAAGTAGACGTCGGCCTCCGGGATCCGGAAGTCCGGGTCGAAGAGGTCCTGCTCGACGAGCCGGCAGTTGGTCAGGTCCAGGAGCTGGTAGATCCGGTTCCCTTCGTCCACCCGGGCCCGCACGTACTCGTACCCCGTGAACGTGCTCCGGAGGTAGAGGCCGCCGATGACCACCCCCATCCGCCCGTAGGCCGCGCCGAGGTCGATGACGTGCTGGTAGGGCCTGAGCCGCAGGAGCCGCAGGATCCGCAGGCAGTCCGAGTACGGAGTCTGCAGCGTCTGCACGTCCAGCCCGACCCAGGTCTGGACCCCGTTGTGCATCGAGGGCCCGAAGGTCTCGTGGGTCCCGTCCGGGTCGAAGCCGTGGGCCTCGGCGACGAGCATCTGCTCGACGTACTGGGGCCTGAGCCCCAGGATCCGGTCGATGAGCTTCGAGTGCTCGTGCTTGATGAGGTTGTTGGCCTTCGGGGAGTGGAAGAAGTCCGGCTGGCCGATGAGGAGCCGGAGCTCGGCGATCGAGTGGCCCGAGGAGCCCAGGCCCTGGAAGTCGGAGAGCGACCGGAGGTTTGTTTTCGGAAAGAAGTCGAGCTGGTGCAGATCCTTCCTTTGGTTCTGGTTACTTCACTTTCTCCGGGGTGTACCCGATCTCCCGGAGGAGGAAGAGGACCCGGTCGTCGGCGAGGTTCTCGACCTTGATGGTCTTCTCCTTCGCGTCCACGTTCACCTTCACTTCGGGATCACCCTTGGCGAGCTCGAGCTTGATGGCCTTCTCGCAGTGTCCACACGTCATGTCCTGAATCTTGAATACACCCATCGTGAGAATTCTCCTTAATGAATGATATCTTCTTTCGGCTCGGTTTTGGATATTTTTTCTATCCGCTCCAGGAACTGCCGGAGGCGCTGGATCCCCGTGATGAGGGCCTCCTCCTCGCTCGGCTGGTGGTAGACGATGTCCACGTGCTTGAAGATCTTGTGGGACTCGCGGTGGATGATGTCGACCTCCGCGTGGAAACTCTCCTTCACCTGGTTGATGGATATCCGACCCAGAAGGTAGGGATTGTTCTCGAGGTCGATATATTTTTCCTGAGGGTAACTACTCATTATCTAATTAATGTGCTTTGCTATTAGGCAAAAAGTCAATGACTGGCTTTTTAACTCAGGAGATCTTATGAAATTCTTCATCCTCGCAGCCCTCGCCCTCGCTTCCGTCGCCGCCGTGGCGATGT
>SXUH01000055.1 GCA_005791855.1 Bdellovibrionales bacterium | reverse complement strand
TCGACGGGACCCTCGGCACCGAGTTCCACCTCACCGGGATCGAAAGCATCGGCTTCAGCTTCGAGTTCGGCCTGTCCGTGAGAAACGCCAACGAAGACGGAGGAACCAGCATCGAAACCCTGGGGGACCACCTCGTCAAGGCCGGGGTCCACTTCTACCTCTAACCTATGACCAAACCCCTCCTCCTCCTATTCCTCCTCTTCCTTCCCGTGATCGCCGGGGCCCAGTCCACCGACCAGGTCCTCCAGGAGGTCGAAGACGACATGACCGTGGGGAGTGACATCTTCTCCGACTTCAACGAAGACCTCGAGTCCGCGCAGGTGCTCGAGGACGAGCGGTTCTACCGCTACGGCCGCTTCTTCTCCGTGAACCTCGGCGGCGGCTTCACCACCTTCACCGGAAACCGGGGGAAGGCCTACGAGGACAACAACCCGACCTTCCACCTCTCGGTGAACTACTTCCTGGACTTCCAGAAGGCGATCTCCCTCGGGGTCGAGTACTCCAAGCACACCATGGTGATCGACAACCCGGTGATCCTCACCCGGGACATCGGGAACCTCGGGGCGGTGAACATCGACATGACCCGGGTCTTCGTCGGCTACAAGTACTACATCGACACCACGGACCTCGGGACCGCCATCACCTACTCCAACCCGCACTTCATCGGCCGGCTCGAGTACTGGTACCAGCGGTCGAAGTTCATCGACCGCGCCGACGTCATCGACGACCAGCGGGGCGGGGGCCTCGGGAGCGGCATCGGGGTGGGACTGGAGTTTCCCATCGAGCTCAAGGCCGCCTACGTGAGCGTGGAGGGCCTCTACCACGTGGTGAACTTCAAGGACAAGTACACGCAGGACTTCCGGCAGGATCCGACCAACCCGGCGAGCACCTTCGGCTACGAAGACCTCACCGGGAACGTCATCACCCTCATCGTCACCTACAACTTCACGTGGTAGGGCGCTTCGAGGCCTTCTTCTCCACCTTCCGCATCCGGCGCTCGATGTCCGTCGACGTCCGGAAGATCAGGTGCACCGGCGTGTTGATGAGGTTGAACTCGCGCCGCAGGCCATTGATCAGGTAGCGCCGGTAGTTCTCCGGGATCCCCTGGGACTTGTTACTGAAGAGCAGGAACGTCGGAGGCCCGGACTTGAGCATCGAGGCGTACTTCACCTTGAAGCGCGTCCCATTGGTCTTCTTGATGATCACCGGGTTCTGCTCGGTGAGGGTGATCAGGCAGCGGTTCAGCGAGCCCGTCGGGATCTTCCGGTTCCGGATCACGATGGTCCGCTTGATGGCCTCCCGGAGGTAGTTGATGTTCCGGTTCTTCTGCGCGGAGATGGTCACGAGCTGGCAGAAGCCGAGCCACGGGATCACGTCCTGCAGGTCCGCGAGCCACTCCTTCTTCTTCTTCTGGTCGGCGAAGATGTCCCGGAGGAGGTCGATCTTGTTCAGGCAGATGATGATGGACTTCCCCTTCTCCAGCGCGATGTCGCAGAGGCGGCGGTCCTGGTGGGTGATCCCGAGGGTCGCGTCCACCATGAAGAGGACGATGTCGCTCTCGGTGATCGAGCGCAGGGACCGGTAGACGCTCTGGGTTTCGATGAACCCGTCCACGAGCTTCGCCTTCCGGATCCCGGCCGTGTCGACGATCTTGATGGAGCGCCAGCGGTTGACCTCCCGGGCGTGCTCGATGTTGGCCACTTCCTCCCGGGACTCGTCCCAGTTCTTCTCGATCTCGCCGAGGATCTCCCGCTCGGAGAAGTAGTCCTCCTCCGTGATGCCCTCGTCGAAGCTGAAGTCCGACGGGCCCTTCACTTCGTCGGAGTCGTCGGTGAAGCTGACGCCGGAGGTTTCGCCGAAGTCCACGTAGATCTTCTTCTCCTCTTCGGTGAGCTCGTCCTCGTCGACGGTGAGGTTGACGTCGATGTTCTTCTGGAAGTTCTTGAGCTCCTCGTAGAGCTCGGCGTTGTCCTTCCGGAAGGCGTTGTCCTGGGAACTCAGGAGGTCGACGTCGGGCCCGAAGTAGAGGTCGATGTAGCCTTCGATCGGGTCCACGGTGGTCCCCGCGATCTCCGAGACCAGGGCCCGCTGGGCGCCGACGAGGCAGTTCAGGAGCGTGGACTTCCCGGCGTTCGGCGCGCCGATGATGGCGACGGAGGAGACCACGTCGTTCCGCGGCTTCACCCCTTTCTGGAGGTTGGACTCGCGGGAGGTGTCGAGGTCCTTCTGGAACTTCTTCGCCGTGAGCATGAGGCGCTCGCGGAGGTCGGCGAAGCCCCGGTTATGCTCGGCGGACAGGCGGAGCATGTCCTCTTCCCCGAGGCCCAGGTTGTAGAAGTCGTACTGGTCCCCCTCCTGCTTTTCCGTGTCGAACTTGTTCATGAGGAGCCAGAACGGCTTCTTCGTCGCGCGGATGTAGTCGCAGATCCCCTTGTCGAAGGGAAGGAGCCCCTCGCGGACGTCGACCACGAAGAGGACGAGGTCGGACTCGTCGATGGCGAGCTTCGCGTGGTCGGCCATGATGTTGAAGAACGGGTCGACGTTGTTCTTCTTCTTCGGGTCGATGTCGATCTTCTCGGGGTAGAAGCCCCCGGTGTCCACCAGGATGAGCTCTTCCTTCGAGAGCTCGCCCTCGACGGCCTCCTCCAGCTCCATGATCCCGTAGTGCCGGTCGCGGGTGACCCCCGGCTGGTCGTGGGTCATGGCGAGGTACTGCTTCTTCATCAGCCGGTTGAAGATGGTGCTCTTCCCGACGTTGGGCCTCCCGATGAGGGAGACCACCATGGATCGCGAGTTCATTTCTTCCTCCAGACCCGGGTGGACTTCTGCGACCGCGGGAGACCGATCTCGTCCAGGACGAAGTTGTTGTTGAACCACTTCGGAGAGACCTTCACGTGGAGGTTCAGGTGGACCTTCCCGCCGATCATGGCCTCGATCTTCTTCCGGGCGTTGGTTCCGATCTCCTTGATGATGGACCCGCCCCGGCCCACGACGATGGCCCGCTGGGACGGCCGGTTCACCAAAATCGAGGCCGAGATGTGGGCCTCGGTCACCTCCGGTTCCTTCTTCCGGATGTCTTTGTACTCGTCGATCACCACCGCGATCTCGTACGGGAGCTCTTCCTTCAGGAGGCGGAAGGCCTGCTCGCGGATGTACTCGGTGGCGAAGAAGCGCTCGTTCTTGTTGGACGCGTCCCCGTTGGGGTAGAGGTGCGGGGCGCTCTTGGCGGCGTCCTGGATCGCGCCGGTCAGGGCGTGGATGTTGTGCCCGTCGACGGTGCTGATCATGAAGTACTTCTCGATGGTCGGGCAGAGCTTCTTCATCTCCTCCACGGTCTCGGAGAGGTCGATGGCTTCGCGGTCGATGAGGTCGGCCTTGGTGAAGATGATCCAGGTCCGGCTCAGGGGGGCGTCGAAGTTCCGGAGGAACTCCTTGAACTCGGCCACCATGTCGGTCTTGAGGTCCACCAGGACGAAGTTGATGTCCACGCCCTCGGCGCCCATCTGGGCCTGGCCATTCATGCGCTTGTTGAGCTCCTGGTTGGTGGCGTGGACCCCCGGGGTGTCCACCAGCACCACCTCGGTGCGGTCGATGGTGAAGTTGCAGTGGAAGTGGTTCCGCGTGGTCTGGGGCTTGGAGCTCACGATGGAGAGGTCGAAGCCCATGAGGTGGTTGATGAAGGAACTCTTCCCGACGTTCGGTTTCCCGAGGACGGCGATCATGATGGACTTGTTGTGCGGGTGCTGGTTCTCGAATAGCATATGCGACTCCTTAGATTAGATTCTTCTTCAGCGCTTCCTGGGCCAGCTCTTTCTCGCCGGTCCGCTTGGAAGGATACACGCCCCGGCCCCGGACCTCGTCGTTGATCCACAGGGTGATCTCGAACTTGTCCCCGCGGCTCTCGGCGGTGTAGCGGGGCAACTTCTTGTACTTCGCCAGGACGGCCTCCTGGAGCATGGACTTGGAGTCGAAGCCCTTGAGCGCGTCCGCCGCGAAGGCGTCCGGGGAGAACTTCGAAAGCCAGACCAGGAAGAGGCCCCGGGTGAACTCGAAGCCCTGGTGCTGGTAGATCTGGCCGAGCAGGGCCTCGAGGGTGTCCGCCAACAGGGCTTCGTGTTCGTAGAGCTTTTTCTTGAACTCTCCCCGGCCGACCAGGACCAACCTCGGCAGGCCCAGCGAGGTCGCGATGTGGGCCAGGGATCTTTCGTTGACGATGGAACTCCGGAGCTTCGAGAGGTGACCTTCTTTCTCCTGCGGGAACCTCCGGAAGAGCTCGGAGGTGATGATGAGCTGGAGGACGGAATCGCCGAGGAACTCCAGCTGCTCCTGGTGCGGCAGGTGGAACTCGTGGCTGAAGGAGGTGTGGGTGAACGCCTGGACCAGGTCCGGGAGCGGAACCTGGAGCTGGTGGAACCGCAGGAACTCCCGGAAGTCATCGTGGCCTGTCACTTTATCTAGGATGGCGGGGTCTTTGGTCTCGTACAAGGTTTGCACGAGCTCTATGAGCCGAGGTTGGTTTGGCATAAGCACCTTAAGGTCGTCTATCTCGCTCCCCCTCGAGGAAACGAGCAAAAAAATATACAGTTAGTGCATGTTTAATGGTTTTGCTTCAATAACGCAACGGATGGAGGGTCTTTTTTACAGATTAACGCTGCGAATCACTACACCTTAATTCGAGCGTTCGCCTTCCTAAGTCGCTCCGCCAGAGTCCTGACCAGAACATCTAACCACTTAGGTTGGTTTTTGAAAATGTTATCGAAGGTTTCCTGGGGTACTTCGATGAGCTCGCAGTCGACGAGGGCCTTGACGGTCGCGCTCCGCGGTTCCTTATCAAGGAAGGAGATCTCTCCGACGAGCTCCCGGCTGAAGATGTGGCCAAGAATAACCTCCTCGGTCCCCCGGCGCTTCACGACGACCAGCTGGCCACTCTGGAGCCAGTAGAGGCTCTTGGAATGGTCGCCTTCGTTTAGTAGCGTCTCACCGGCGGGAAGGTTTATTACATTGCTCATCAATGGTCTCCAATGGAAGCTAGGTACTCCGTGTACGTCCCTGGGTAAAATCTTACCCCACCTTTATCAACTTCTGCTACCTGAGTTGTGAGCTGCTTTAAAAAATGCCGGTCGTGGGACACGATCATTAAGGTTCCTTCATAGTTCTTCAGCGC
>SXUH01000054.1 GCA_005791855.1 Bdellovibrionales bacterium | reverse complement strand
CGCGGATCATCTCACGCGGCGGGAGCGCCTCCGCCTCCGGGTATTCTGCGACGACAGGATCGGCAGCGAGGAGCTCGGGGAGGTCGAGCTTCTTCCTGGTCAGTTCGAAGAATGGGAGGATCGTCGGATGCAGTCGGAAGGAGGGATCTCGCTTCCGCTCGAGCACTCCCGGGTAGTAGAAGGCGGCGATGCCGTTCATCATGGTCGCGTCCCACCCAGTGACGTTGGGAAAGATTCCGAGGACGGTGAAGCCTTCCTCGGCGGTGATCCGGTGATCGTCGAGGGAGACGGTCTGGGTGGTGACGTAGACCAGGTCGAAGGGAAGGCCCGTCTCCGGCAGGTACGCGATCGTCGCGCGGAGGCAGCCGCGGAGCACGGCGGTCCGGGCCGGAGCCGCGGGGTCGATGAGGATCTGGGTGAGCTTGCAGATCTTCTGCCCGGGATCGAGGTCCAGGCAGAGAGCGGCGACGGCGCCCGCGTTGGTGGAGCCGAGGATCCAGTGGATCGACTCGCTCTCGAGGGATGCCCGCAGCACCCGGACGTCGAAGTGCGGTTGCTGGAAGCCCGGCGGACTCGCCTTCTCCATGAGTTCTAAGATGAGGTACACGTCGCCGGCGGCGGCCCTCCGGAAGTTCACGCTTCCTCCGGAACGAGCAGCGCCGTTTCTACCTCGTGGCCCGCCTGCGCGTCGGGGACGTCCCCGAAGCGGTGGTAGACCAGTCCCATCACGAAGATCCCTCCAGCTTGCAGGAGGCACAGGGTGGTTACGGGGAGGTAGTCGGAGGCGATCCCGAAGCAAAAGTACGACAGCGGGAGGGTGGTGCTGACCACGGCCTGCATCCGCGCGAAGAACGGTCCTTTGCTCTCGGCCGGAACGGCCCTCTGGAACAGGGTGAGGATCCGAACGTTCAGAAGGCCCAGGGCGAAGGAGGCGGTGAAGAGGCAGACTCCGTAGACGACGGGCGCACTTCGCAGGAGGTCTGGGAAGAGCCCCGGAACGCAGAGGAAGGCGGAGATGGTCAGGAGGCAGATCGCGACGAAGAGGAGGGTCCGGTCCTTCATGCCGAGGGCCTTCGCGCCGAAGGTCCCGCCGAGGAGGCCCAGCCAGACGAAGGCCTCCATGCTCGCGAGGATCGAAGCGCTCCCGTCGAGCACCCGGCTCACGTAGATCGGGATGAGCATGAGGAGCGGCGAGAGGAAGAAGTTTACGACGCCGAAGCCGAGGAGGACCAGGGAGATGGTCCTCGGGATCTGGTACCCTCCCTCGACCTCGCCCGCTCCGGTCGAGGAAACGGCCTTCGGCTTCGAATACGGAAAGTCGACCTTCCATTCACAGCTCAAGGCGAAGAGGTAGCTCGCTCCATTGAGGAGGATGATGGCCAGGGGGCCCGCCTGCTCGATCAACACGGTACCGAGGACGGCGCCGCCGAAGCTCGCCAGGGACTGGGTGGAAGAGAGGAAGGTGGTGGCCCTCTCCAGATCCGCGGGGCTCACCACGTCCTGGGCGGACTTCTGGAGCGTGGGCGCGGTGAAGGCCTGGCAAGCGGCGAAGACCAGGCCGAAGCCGATCACGCCCTCGGGGCTCAGGCGGTCGAGGTAGAACAAAGTCCCCAGTGCGATGGAGGCTATCGTTCCGAGGAGGTCGCTCGCGAGGAGGATCCGCCGCGGATGGTGCTTCCCGAGGATCGCGCCGATCTGCTTTGAGAAGAGGATCGACGGGAGCACGGAGGCGATGAGGAAGAGGGCGATGAAGAGGCCAGAGGCCTCGGACTTCTGGGAGACCGCCCACCAGACGATGGCGAGCTGGAACATCCGACTCCCCGCCTGGCTCATGACCTGAGCGATCCAGAGAAGGCCAAAGTTCTTATTCCGGAGGACGAGGATCTCCATCAGACGCCTCCGGGGGTACCGGCGATCCGCTGGTCGAGGACCCGTCGGAGTTTCCCGGTGGTCGGGTTCCGGGGGAGGCTTCCCGGGAGAGAACTCTTCACCGTAAAGGTGAAGTACTGGGTCCGGCTGGCGAAGTTCGGTAGCTGCTCCAGGAGGGCCATCCGGACCTTCTCCTCGGCGGCGGGACCGGGCGTCGGTGTCTCCACGTTGAAGGTGAGGCGGACGCCGGCGTCGTCTTTGATCTCGAGCTGGAAGGCGCACACACCGGTCTTCGCGAGGACGGTTTCGACGTCCCGGAGGTCGAGGTTCAAGTGGCCCACGGCGCAGATGTCTCCGTGCCTCCCACCGTAGACCAGGCGCCGTTCGCGCACGCCGTCCGGACGCTGCTTCCAGACGAACCTTCCCTTGTCTCCGATGTCATAGCGGATCACGGGGTAGGAGCGCTTGGCGAGGTTGGTGACGAGGATCTTTCCGGTGGTCCCATCCGGAAGGCGCTTGCCGGAGTCGTCGACGATCTCGAGGTAGTTGTACTCTTCGAGGACGTGGAACTCGTTCTCCTCGCACTCGTCGTTCTGGTAGGCGATCAACCCCGACTCCGTCGTCCCGATGAAGGAGACGATGGACACGACCCCGAGGGTCCCCGTGAGCCAGGTGCGCTCGGAGGCGAGCAGGGGCTCTCCGGCGTACATCACCTTGCGCAGGCGAAACTCCGGACAGAGTTCCTTGCAGGTCCGGAGGAGCGGAAGGATCCGTCCGGGCATCCCCTGGATCACGTCGAAGCGGAAGAGCTTCCAGAGCTTGAGGAAGGTCTCCGGCGGGACCGCGCCCGTCAGCGGATAGGTGGTGAGGCCGAAGCTCTGGTTGACGTCGTTGAAGGAGATGAAGCTCCCGTACATGTCGCCGGAGAGGAAGCAGTTTGCGATCTTGTCTCCGGGCCTGAGGCCACAGTGCGCGTAGGCCACGGTCGCAGACCGGACCATCGACTCCCAGTCTTCCTTGGTGAACCAGGAGAAGTTGGGCTCGCCGGTGGATCCGCCGGACCTCGTCACCTGCCCGCCCCAGCCGCCGACACCGGAGAACATCTCCTCGGTCCGAGGAAAGGCCGAGGCGTTGAGCTCGTCCCTGGTCAATGGTGGTAGGTCTTCGAAGGCTGCCAGGCTCTGGACCGGAAAGGTCGAGATCTTCGATCGGTAGTGAGGAGCTCCGAGGGCCCCGAGAAGAGTCTCATTGAGGTTTCGGAGCAGAGCCGAGGGCCGGCGGTTGAAGTACCTCGGGGCGGGGGTCCGTTCCTCGGGCTCCATCCGGAGGGAAATGAGGTTCAGGAGCTGGGGGAGATCGTAGGCCCCGTCGTGGGGATCGTCGATGCTTCCTCCGGACATCTGGCCCAGGGAGACGATCTTGAGGGCTCCCTTGCTCGCGAAGGTATCGGCGAGCTCCAGGAACTCGTCCGGGGCGCAGATCACGCCGATGGTCTGAACGTAGCTCCGGAGGGCAGCGACCTGCGTCTGGACCACCGATCGGTCGTCGTAGGGGACGATCCGGATCGTCCGGTGCAGCGGGGAGGTTTCGAGGCTACCCTTCGGGTCGTAGATGACGGTGTAGGCGCACTCCCCTTCCTCTCCTCGGTAGAAGCCCGCTCCGCGGAACTCGGAGATCTCGAAGACGCTCCGGAGCTTTTGGATCTCAGCGGCGGCGTCGGCGTCGAGCCGTCCCGCGGGCCAGAGCTTGAGGACCCGCTCCAGGGCTTCCGGGAGGGCGAGGGCGAGGGCCTTCGCGGCTTCCTCTCCTTCGACGAAGCAGACCTGCGGGGCCGTGCAGGCGTTCTGGTCCCAGATGCTTATCTCCGTTGCGAGGCGGGCCGCCACTTCTGGGATTCCGACCATGGCCGTGCCTCTCTCCGTGCAGAAAGAAAAACTGAGCTTCGGCCCGAAGCTTATGAACCGGACCCGGGCCGGGAGGCCATCTCGGTACGCTTTCACGGCGGTCTCTCCGCCCCAGACGACCACGCCGTCGACCCGGTCCTTGAAGGCGGCGATGACGGCCTGCTCGGAGGAGCTGTACTCGACGAGGGCCACGGATCGGGAGACGGCGGGCGCAAGGCTCAGGCGGCGCTCGCACTCTTGCAGCGACCTCATGAACAGAGGCATGAAGAAGGTTTCGTCGGAAGACATCTTGAGGATCGTCACGTTGCCGGTGAGGAGGCCCTCGATCAGGGAGCCGATGCCCACCAGGAAGACATTGCCGGAGAGGACGTGCAGGACGGTCCCGAGGGGGTACCACTTCAGCATGGTCTTAGTCTCTAGGTTGTACGACGGATCCCCTTGGCGAGGGATGTTCCGGAGTTCGGTGCGAACTTTCTGCCGGAGCGAAGCGGAGTTGAGCAGGACCGAAACGTG
>SXUH01000053.1 GCA_005791855.1 Bdellovibrionales bacterium | reverse complement strand
CGCCGAGAAGCGGCTCCCGCAGGACGGCCGGATCAAGATCAAGATCGCCGGGAAGGACATCGACATCCGACTCTCCACCATCCCGATCCAGGCGGGCGAGCGGATCGTCATGCGTATCCTCGAGAAGAACAACACCGCCCTGAAGCTCGAGACCCTCGGCTTCCGGGGGAAGGTCCTCGAGGCGCTCCACGAGCTCGCCGGGAGGAAGCACGGGGTCCTCTACGTCACCGGGCCCACGGGCCACGGGAAGACGACGACCCTCTTCGCCCTCCTCGACGTGATCAACTCCCCGGACAAGATGATCATCACCGTGGAGGACCCGGTGGAGTACGAGATCCCCGGCATCTCCCAGATCCAGGTGAACCACAAGATCGAACTCTCCTTCGCCGTGGCCCTGCGGTCGATCCTCCGACAGAACCCGGACGTGGTGATGGTGGGAGAGACCCGGGACCAGGAGACCGCGGAGATGGCGATCAACGCCTCCCTCACCGGTCACTTCGTTTTGTCCACGCTCCACACCAACGACGCGTCCTCGGCCCCGACCCGGCTCATCGACATGGGAGTCCAGCCGTTCCTGATCTCCTCTTCCCTGACCGGGGTCCTCGCCCAGCGGCTCGTGCGGACCCTCTGCACCGCCTGCAAGCAGATCACCCACCTCACCGACTTCGAGAAGGTCGTCCTGGACCTGGACGAGGTCCCGTCGAGTGCGACGATCTTCAAGCCCACGGGCTGCGCCCGCTGTAGCCAGACCGGCTACTCCGGCCGGACCGTGGTCTCCGAGCTCCTCCTGATCAACGACGAGATCCGCGCGCTCATCATCCAGAAGACCGACGCCGCCACCATCAAGAAGGCGGCCATCCGCGCGGGCATGCGTACCCTCCGGAACGACGCCCTCGACAAGATCTTCGAGGGCATCACCTCCGTCGACGAGATCCTCCGGGCCATCAACTCGGAAGAGGCGAGCTAGCATGCCGATCTACGCGTACAAGGGAATGGACCGGGCGGGCCGCGAGGTCAAGAACACCATCAACGTCGAGAGCATCGTCATCGCCAAGCAGCGGGTGAAGGCCCTCGGGATCATGCTCATCGACATCCGCGAGCAGAAGGCCCCGGGGACCTCCGGCGGCGGCTCCAACTTCCTCCGGAAGGGGTCGGTGTCCGTCGACGACCTGGCGATGATGACCCGGCAGCTCGCCACCCTCATCAAGGCCAAGATCCAGATCGTCGAAGCCCTGAGCGCGCTCGGGGACCAGGTGGACAGCGAGACCCTCCGGCTCATCCTCTCGGACCTCAAGCAGAAGGTGAACGAAGGCGCGAGCCTCGCCAAGGCCCTCCAGGATCACCCGAAGGTCTTCAACTCCGTCTTCGTGAACATGGTCGAGGCCGGGGAAGCCTCGGGGACCCTCGAGATCGTCCTCCTCCGGCTCGCGGACTTCACCGAGCAGCAGGTGCGCCTGAAGAACAAGATCCGCGGGGCCATGACCTACCCGGTGATCATGGGGGTCTTCGGCTTCGTGATGATGAACGTGATCTTCATCTTCGTCATCCCGCAGATCGCGAAGATCTTCATCTCCATGAAGAAGGAGCTGCCGTTCATCACGCAGGTCTGCATCTGGATCTCCCAGTTCCTCCAGGTCTACTGGTGGCTGGTGATCGCCTGTATCATCGGCTTCTTCGTCCTGTTTAACCGCTACGTGAACACGAGCAAGGGCCAGTCCCAGTGGCACGCCCTCCAGCTGCGCCTTCCGGTTCTTGGGATGCTGGTGAAGATGATCAACGTGAGCCGATTCTGCTCCACGTTAGGAACACTGCTAAACTCCGGTGTCCCGATCCTCACCGCCCTGACCATCGTGAAAAACCTGATCCCGAATGTGCACATGAAGGACGCCGTGGAGAAGGCCAGGATTTCGGTCTCCGAAGGTGCTTCGCTCACGGGCCCGCTCATCCAGAGCGGCTACTTCCCGGCGCTGGTGACCCACATGATTCGCCTCGGCGAAAGGTCGGGAGAAATCGAACCGATGTTAAAAATCATTTCAGAAAACTACGAGGATCAAGTACAATCTAAAATCGCCGGACTTACCTCTGTTCTAGAACCCATAATGATGATATGCCTTGGCGGCGCTATCGGATTCATCGTTTTTGCGGTGGTGATTCCGATGATGAACCTCAATAGTGTACGTTAAAGGAGATCCCATGTTTAAAGATACGAAAGAAATTTTAAAGTCTCAGCAGGGGCTGAGCTTGATCGAAATCCTGATCGCCCTCACGCTCCTCGCCCTCGCCGGTACCTTCGTCGGAGGCCGGGTCTTCGAAAACCTCCAGGAAGGGAAGATCTCGACGGCGAAGATCCAGATCAAGTCGATCTCCGAGCGGCTCAAGGAGTTCCGCCGGGACTGTAACTTCATCCCGACCACGGACATGGGTCTGGACGCGCTCATCAACAAGCCGGAGGGCGGCCGCGAGTGCAAGCGGTACGCGCCGGGTGGATACATCGAAGGCGGAAAAGTTCCTGTGGACCCGTGGGACCAGGAATACATCTACGAATCGGATGGCAAGACCTTCACCATCACCTCGCTCGGCGCGGACAACGCCGAAGGTGGCGAAGGATCTGATGCCGACATCAAGTCCAGCGACCTCTAGGCCGACCTCCGCCTCGCCGGATCTCTCGGGGATCCTCCGGTCGGCCGGAGGCTTCTCCCTGATCGAGATCATGGTGGCCCTGCTCCTCGCCGCCCTCGTCTTCATCGCCATCCCCTCCGGGGACAGCGCCGAGAAGCACCGGCAGCTCAAGACCGCCGTCGACGACCTCGACCGGTCCGTCCGCTTCGCCTCCAACGAGGCCGTGCTCCGGAACACCGTGGTCCGCCTGCGGATCTCCCTGGACAAGGAGCCCATCGAGTACACCGTCGAGTACGGCCCCGCGGGGAACCTCCCCCTGCCGGACATGCCGGTGAAGGCCTCCATGTCCCTGGAGGAGGAGAAGGGCGCGGCGGATAAGCGGACTAAACTAGACCAGCAGTTCACCAAGGTGGAGGAGTTCGAGGACATCAAGCACGAGATCCACCCCAACGTCGACGTCACCGGGGTCGGCTCGACCTCCCAGAAGAAGCTCGTCACCACCGGCGAGGCCAACGTCTACTTCTACCCCACCGGGGAGAAGGACGGCGCGGTCATCTTCTTCGCAACATCCGAGGAATTCGCTTACCTCGAGGTGGCCCCGTTCCTCGCCGAGACCAGCAACTTCTTCGAAGCGCTCAATACCTCCAGCGTTGCGAAATTCGACGATATCCTTCAAACTAAGATGACGGAGGTATACAACGAGTGGACCAGAAAGTAGCAGCGGCCAGGCAGCGGGGGTTCTCCCTCCTTGAGGTGATGATCGCCATCACCCTGTTCGCGTTCTTCATCACGGCGTTCCTGACCAGCCAGGGCTACAACGTCTCCGACAGCGCCCTCTCCGAGGAGCAGCTCGTCCTCCAGTTCCTCTGCGAGCGGAAGATCAACGAGCTCGTCCTCGACCCGCCGAAGTTCACCAACGCCACGGCCAACCTCAAGGAGACGAAGCCCTTCCCGGAGAAGGAGTACGAGAACTACGAGTACACCCTCGAGGTCAAGAAGCTCACCCTCCCGGACTTCACCCAGCTCTTCTCCCAGAAGGGCGGGGCCAGCGCCGAGGCCTCCGAGGGCTACGACGGCGACTACTACAACGACAGCAACAAGGGCAAGCGGAACGCGGCCCTGGAGAAGATGATCTTCGACGAGCTCAAGAAGAACATCGAGAAGGTCGTCTGGCAGGCGCGGGTGACGGTGACCAACAAGGAGACCCGCTACAACTTCACCCTCTCGACCTTCCTCACCAACTACGCGGAGAAGATTCAACTCAATGTGGGATTCTAGCGCACGCCTCCCCGAAGCCGGCTTCACCCTCCTGGAGATCCTCATCGCCATCACCCTCCTCGCCTTCATCACCCTCGGCGTGGTGAACATCACGGAGAACTCCGTCCTCACCAAGGAGCGCACGGTGGAGCTCAACAAGAACAACCTCCAGATCGAGACGGCCCTGAACCGCTTCGAGTGGGACTTCTCCCAGATCTACTCGCCGCTGTACTTCTCGACGGTGATGAACATGAACGCCAACACCATGACCGACGGGAGCGGGAACCCGCCCCCGAACCCGAACCCGGGCCAGCCCGCCGGCGACCCGGGGATGAACATGGCCCTCCAGAACTACTACGAGCAGCTGGTCCAGCGGTTCCAGAACAACGAGAACTTCATGGCCGTGAGCAAGG
>SXUH01000462.1 GCA_005791855.1 Bdellovibrionales bacterium | reverse complement strand
GAACGCCGATCAATAGACGGATGTAAACAATGAAGGGACAAAAACTATGAAAGGTTTTGATTACAACAAACTAAAATCCGAAGCTAGCGGCGGCGACGCGTGGGGATCGTACTCCGATCTCTTCATGGTCCTCTCCTTCGTCTTCCTGATGATGTACGTCGTGGCGTCCCTCAAGTCGGGGACGAACTCCATCCAGGAGCACCTCAAGCAGCAGAAGATGAACCGGGAGAACGACGACCTCCGGGCCCAGATCAAGGCGTACAACACGCTCAAGGACGCGGCCCTGCAGGAAGAGTCCCAGGACGAGCAGCAGGTCTACAAGGAACTCATGGACAAGCTGACCCTCCTCCAGGAAGACGCCAAGGAGGAGAAGAACAAGCTCCGCCGGCAGGCCATGGAGAACGAGCAGAAGGAGCGCGCGCTCAACAAGTACCAGCAGGTCATCCGGAACATCATCGACGCCAACATCCTCGCCAAGTCGAAGCTCAAGGTCCGCGAGGAGATCATCGAGAACAAGAACAACACCATCAGCGACCTGAACGAGGAGATCGAGGAGAAGAAGCGGGAGATCTCCGAGAACAACCAGCAGATCAGCAAGATCAACAAGGAGCTCGCGAGGAACATCGCGAACCTCAACAAGGCGACCCTCACCTCGAAGATCACGAAGAAGAAGGCCCTCGAGCAGATCGCCCGGCTGAAGAAGCAGAGCCTGGCCCAGATCCAGAAGCTCAACCAGGAGAACCGCCAGGTCCAGGAGCAGATGGCGAAGATCAACCAGGAACTCTCGCAGACCACCCAGGTCCTCGCGGAGACCGAGGACAAGCTCGAGGAAGAGACAAAAGCCAAGGAGCAGGTCTCCCAGGAGCTCGCCGAGACCACCGAGAAGCTCGACCAGACGGTCGGCGAGTACGAAAACCAGATCAAGGGGATGCAGGAGTCCCACCAGCGGAAGATGGCGCAGGAGAAGGCCGCGTTCGAGAACAAGCTGAGGTCCGCCAACATGACCGCCGCCGAGAAGGCCCGGCAGCTCGCGGAGTTCAACCGGGCCGCGCAGGCGAAGAACGAGGCCATGGGCCAGCAGATCCAGGGCCTGAAGCAGGACCTCGCCGCCACCGCCGCCCGCGAACAAGCCAAGGCCAACGAAGCCGCCAAGCTCGCCAAGGCCGTGGGCGACCTCGGGGGCCAGATCAAGGGGATGCAGGAAGCCCACGAGGCTAAGCTCGCCGGAGAGCGCGCCGCCTTCGAAGGCAAGCTCGCCGCCGCGAACATGTCCGCCGCGCAGAAGGCGAAGGAGCTGGCGGACTTCAACGCTCGCGCGAAGGCCCAGACCGACGCCCTCGGGAAGGAGATCGCGGGCCTCAAGGGTAGCTTGGCAGAAGCCCAGGCGAAGGCCGAGGCCCGGGCGAAGCTCTCGAAGGACATCGCCCAGGCCCTCAAGGCCGCCGGGGTCGAGGCCGACGTGAACCCGAACACCGGGGACGTGACCATCTCCTTCGGGAAGGACTACTTCGACAACGACTCGGCCCGGCTGAAGGACACGATGGCCGGGGTCCTCAAGAAGTTCGTGCCGAAGTACTCGGAGAGCCTCTTCAAGGATCCGAAGATCGCGAGCAAGATCACCTCGGTGGACATCGTGGGCTTCGCCTCCCCGACCTACGCCGGGAAGTACATCGATCCGCAGAGCCTGAACCCCGCGGACCAGCAGGCGGCGAAGTACAACCTCGACCTCTCCTACAAGCGGGCCCGGGCGATCTTCGACTACATGTTCGACACGGACAAGATCACCTACTCGAACCAGAAGCAGCTCCTCTCGATGGTGAAGGTCACCGGGCGAAGCTTCTTCACCGAGGGCCGGGCGCCGGCGGGGGTCACCCCGGGGATGACCCAGAAGGAGTTCTGCGCGAAGTTCGACTGTAAGCAGGCTCAGAAAGTAATCATCAAGTTCAACATGGATGACAAAAAATAGGATTTCAAAAGGGAGTATTTTGTGAATGATTTAATCAACAGCATTATCCAGGGAATCATCGTCTTCGCGAACGATATCCTCATGCCGGCCATGGTCGTGGTGTTCTTCGCCGCGGTCACCATCCGCTGCCTGATCTACATGACGATCAAGCGGGAGGAGTGGTTCGCCAAGGCCTTCCAGAAGCGGGTCTACGACTACCTGGCGAAGAACCAGAAGGCCGTCACCCACACGTCGTTCTACGTCACCACGAAGTACCTCCTGGAGAAGACCTACTACGAGCTCTTCATCATGCGGTCGATCCTGAAGCGCCGGAACCCGGACGTCATCATGGACAAGGCCGACCGGATCTTCCTCGTCCAGCAGGGCTGCGCCCGGCTGGTGAAGGACACCCTGAAGCACATCAAGTTCTTCCGGTACGACATGCACCGGCCGAACACCATCCAGATCACCTCCCAGATCTTCGAGAAGAACCCGCAGTTCAACAAGGCCCTGGGCTACATCCCGGTGGGGACCTTCAACGAAGTCCTGAACCTCCTCCCGGGGATCTTCATCGTCGGCGGGATCTTCGGAACCTTCCTCGGGATCATGCAGGCCCTCCCGCAGCTCGGGGGCATGGACCTCGCCGACATCGACAAGACCAAGCAGGTGATGGACGACTTCCTCGTGAAGATGTCCTACTCCATGATCACGTCCATCCTCGGGATCATCCTGAACGTCGTGATGACCTTCCTCAACGCCTTCCTCAACCCGAACAAGATCTTCGTGGACATCGTCGAGCGCTTCGAGAACTCCCTCGACACCCTCTGGAACTGCTGCTCGGACAACAAGCTCCCGGAGGAGATCCCGGAGTTCGACGAGCACCGCGATCCGATCGAGGCCCTCGCCGAGGAAGCCGTGAACAAGGAAGTCCTGAAGGACAAGGACTACGTGAAAGAGAACATCGAAGACAAAGAAGCCAAGCAGATCGAAACCATCCTCAAGGCGAACATGCCGGCCGAGGATGATAAGAAAGACAAGGTTGCATGATCCTAACAAAGGTCTCCGGCCGATAAATTTATGACACCCGCTCATCAATTTAAGGTCACTATTCACGAGAAGGGAAATGTACGGTCGACGTACATCGACAAGCCCTCTTTCACCATCGGGAGGTCCGACGCGTCGGACCTCCTTATCAATGACAAGAGCGTGAGTCGGGTGCACCTCAAGGTGTCCCTCGAGGAGGGCCGGATCTGGATCGAAGACCAGGCCTCCGGGAACGGCTCCTGGCTCGACGGCCAGCAGCTCGTCTCCCACAAGAAGGTCCTCTACAACCACGGGCAGAGCATCGGCCTCGCCGGGACCGGGATCACCGTCAGCGTCGAGTACGTCGCCGCCCAGGCCACCCGGGTGACGAAGATCAGCCAGATCATCCAGCTCAACCAGGCGGCCCTCGCGCAGTCCGAGGAAGAGGAGATCGTCCTCGGGAAGGTGGCCAACGGCCCGGAGTACGACGCGTTCAAGCTCCCGCGGATCCACAAGAAGCTCTCCTCCCCGCCGCCGCAGTCCAAGGCCAAGCTCGTGCTGATGGACAGCTCCGAAGCGCTCATCGAGAACCTCGGGAACCTCGACCACAAGCTCAAGGACAAGATGGGCCAGGTGAAGTCCTTCGCGGAGCGGAACCTCTTCGAGCAGATCAAGCTCCTCGTCGGGACGGAAGCCGAGGAGGTCCGGCAGGCGGCCGTGGAAGAGGCCAAGAGCCTCATCCAGCACGCGACCCAGGAAGCCGGCAACACCATCGAAGAAACCGAGGCGCTGATCCACCGGCGCCTCTCCGAGCTCCAGCACGCCGAGACCGAAGCCGAGGCGCGGATGCTCAAGCTCAAGACCGCCTACCAGAACATCGAGAAGCGGGTCCACGACCTCCGGGAGGCGGAGGCGAACTGCAAGAGAGAGATCTCGAAGATCAACGAAACCATCAAGAGCGAAGAGGCCCGGATCCAGGCGGAGACCGAGCGCCTCGAGAAGATCCGCCTGGAAGTGAGCGAGGGCAAGAAGAAGTTCGAAGCCGAGTTCGAGGAGTTCCAGTTCGAGGAGCGCCGGGTGAAGGCGAAGATCGAAACGGAACTCCTCGAGGCGAAGCTCAAGGTGAACCAGATCATCGCCGAGTCCCACAGCGCCCAGGTGCTGAAGGACTCCCTCGAGCCCGCGGTCCAGAACCTCAAGCTCGAGAAGAGCCGGATCGAGACCGAGCTCAGCGAGCTCCACCTCAAGCGCCGGACCGAGGAGTACGAGCTCGAGCGGATCACGAAGGAGTTCCACAACGTCAGCGACCAGCTCCACACCGCGAAGACCAGCCTCGGCAAGCTCATCGAGGAGATGGACAACGAGCGGCACCAGCTCCTGAGCTTCAAGAAGGAGCTCGACCAGCGGAGCGAGGAGATCGCCCACTTCCAGCAGAAGACGACCAAGGAAGCCGAGGACACCATCGCCCTGGCGAAGGTCGACGCCCACAAGATCATCGCCGAGGCCCAGATCGAATCCAAGCGCATCACCGAGCAGGCGAACCTCGACCTCGAGGCCCTGAAGCACAAGCTCATCCAGGTCGAGGTCGAGATCGCCGACGAGCGGATCCGGCAGCAGCAGATCCTCAACGAGGAGATGCTGGGCTACCGGACCGAGCAGCTCAAGGAGCTCTCCGAGCTCAAGGAGAAGAAGTCGAACCTCCTCAAGGAGATCTCCAAGCGCGAGCTCAAGGCCAAGGAAGCTCACGAGCAGCACGTCCAGCGGGCCCAGGAAGAGCTCCAGGCCCTCCGGCGGAAGGCCGAGGAGGAACTCTCCCACCTCCGGAAGAAGACCGAGGACGAGTGCCAGAAGCTCAAGGACCAGGCCCTCCAGTACGCCGAGGAGACGCGGGTCCAGTCCGACGCCATGCTCGAGGGCCTGAAGCTCGAGATCCAGAAGAAGCGGAAGGAGTCCTCCGACTACTTCGCGGGGCTCGAGGAGCAGAAGAAGGTCGTCCGGCAGGAGATCGAAGACCTCGACCGGGTGAAGGAACAGCGCCTCGAGGAAGTGGACAAAGAAGTCACCGCCTACAAGACCAAGAAGCAGCAGCTCATCGAAGAGGCCCTGAGCGCGAAGAACTCCGAGGTCCTCTCCATCATCTCCACCAGCGAGGCCAAGGCCAAGCAGATCCTCGCCAAGGCCGAAGCCGACGCCCTGGAGCTCAAGCACCAGCAGCAGGCCCTCCTCGCGGAGCTAAAGCACAGCGAGATGCACAACATCAAGGAGCTGCGGGAGAAGGCTGAGGTCGAGATCCTCAACAAGAAAGCCGACCGCGCCAAGGCCGTGGCCACCAACGTCTACGCCCTCCTCGCGAGCGAAATGTACAAGAACCGCAACAAGACCATGGACGAAGCCTTCGTGGAGAAGTTCAGCACGGAGATGAAGCGGCTGATCTACGATACCATGCTGGACAAGCCGGCCGCGGACAGCGGGAAGCTCCAGAAGATCCTCAAGACCAAGGAGAACGCCAAGAACAAGGAGATCCGGTTCTGGAACAAGGTCAAGCTCGTGGGCGGAGTGGCCGCGGCCGTCCTCCTCGTCGTCCTCGTGTTCCCGCAGGTGATCATCGCTCCGAAGAACGCCGTCATCGCCTCGTTCACCGAGGAGGGGCCGACGAAGTCCGACGCCTTCCTGGAGAAGATCAAGGAGGAGCGGATCAAGGCCATCTTCAATCCACCGACGACCCCGGACTACAAGGAAAGCTACGTGGACAACCTCCTCTACACCACGGACTTCCTCGCGAAGAAGCAGAGCCAGGCCTACCACGACAAGTGGATCCTCGAGCTCAACGACTTCTTCATCCAGAAGCTCGACGTGAAGGACACTTCCATCATCAAGTTCGTCTCCCTCGAGACCACCCTCATCAAAGAACTCCAGAAGCTCAAGGAACAGGTCGACACCAAGAACCCGGAGCCGAAGATCAAGGAGATGCGGATGCGGGAGCTCGAGTTCCAGACCAAGCTCGGCGCCATCTTCGAAGACCAGAGCAAGGTCAGCCGCTTCTACGACTACTCGGAGAAGTTCTGGAACACCTTCTACGACCAGCGACCGGCCTCGAACTAGTCGTCCTTCAGGGATGACAGGAGCTTCGGCCGACTCTCCTTGGCGGGGGAGAGCCTCGGCATGAGGAAGTCGTACACGCAGTTCGGGAGGAGGCGGTTGATCCGGCTCAGGAGACTCATCTGCCACGGGTAGCCGGTCTGGCTGGCCTTCCCGGCGATGGCCCTGAGGATGAGCTCGGAGGACTTCCGCACGCTCACCATGAAGGGCATGTCGAACTCATCGTGCTCGGCCATCGGGGTCGCGACGAACCCCGGGTGGATGCAGCTCACCGTGACCCCGCTGCCCTTGAGGTCGAGCCGGAGGCTCTCGAGCAGGGTCATCTGCGCGGCCTTGGAGGCGCTGTAGGAGCCGGCGTTCGGGAGGCCCCGGAAGGCCGCGAGGCTGGAGATCCCAACCAGGTGCCCGCTTCCGTTCTTCCGCATGTGATCGACGTACGGAATCAGGGTGTTGCTCGTGCCGAAGTAGTTCACCGACATGATCTTGCGGTCGAGCTCCAGGGAAAAGTTCCGGGCCGGGTTGATGCCCCCCACTCCCGCCGCTGCGACGACGACGTCGACCCGGGGGTTGCGCCGGAGGATCTCCTCGGCGACCTCCCGCATGGCCTTGAGATCGGTGACGTCCACCTGGTACGACGGGCAGCCCGGGAGGTTCACCTTCTGGATGTCCAAGAGGATCGGCTTCCCTCCCGCCTCCAGGAGGACCTCGGCGAGGTCCTTGCCGATGCCCGACGCGGCACCGGTGATCACAATGGTCTTGCCTTGGAAGTAGCCTTTCATGTCCCAATTTTATGGTCAATCTTACAGCCTTGGAAACGATAATATTTCTTTTCCGCTGGATTTCTGCTACTAG
>SXUH01000461.1 GCA_005791855.1 Bdellovibrionales bacterium | reverse complement strand
GGCGCTCATCGGCATCGGCAACGTTTACGATTCTCTTAAAGATTACCGGGCTTCGGTGGGCCGCCTGCGGGTGGCCGCGGCCGCCCATCCGGACTCCGCCGTTGTCTGGAATAACCTCGCCAGCGCCGAGTGGGCGGCGGGAGACAAGCGCTCGGCGCGCGCGAGTGCGAAGAAGGCCCTGGACCTCGCGGCCCCGCTGGAGAAGAGCGCCTACCACGAGAGCCTCAGGGACATCCTAGTCGAACAGCCCTAGGATCCCCTTGCGGCCCTGGTTGTCTTCGAAGTAGACGATGTCCACCATGAGGCAGGTGGCGAGCATCAGGGCCTTGACCTCGGCGGTGAGGTTCGGATCCGCGTAGGAGACCACGAAGTTGTCCTTGTCGGTGAAGAATTCTCCCAGGATGCCGGACCACTTCTTCTGGATGGTCCCGAGGTGGTTCGGTCCGAAGCGGAAGTCGAAGGTCCAGAACTTGAAAAAGGAGCTGTTGATTCGGGCCACGACCTTCCCCCGGTCGTCGTAGACGTCGAACTTCTTCCGGAAGAAAGCGAAGCGCTCGTCCAGGTGCCCGAGGCGTCTGCCGGTGGCGTCTTTTAGGATGAGGGTCTTGAGGAACCAGCGGAAGGGGAACTCGACGTCGTAGATGCGTTCCCGGGCCTGGTTGAAGATGGTGACCTTGAAGGAGCGCCAGTGCCCGAGGATCTGGCGGAGGATGGTCCCTCCGAGCCCCGAGGATTGCTCGGCGGCGAAGGCGAGAGGGTTCAGGTTCTGGTCCAGGATCCGGTACTTGGTCCGCGACTCGAAGCCCAGGACGATCTCGAAGCCTTCCCAGACCTGCTGGACGTGCAGCCTCTGCGCGCCCAGTAGGTGGGCAGTGAACTCATCTTTTTTGATACTCATGGAGACGAGTCTACCGTGAAGGGATCCGGTCTGACTAATCTTTCTTAGTGCAGATCGAGGTTCTTGTAGTCCTTCGAGTTGCGCATCTCCTTGTGCTTGGCTTCGTACTCCTTCCAGAGGAGTTTGATCTTCCCCTTCGTCCCGGAAGAGCTGGAGTAGGCGTCGTCGAGCTTGCTCCGAAGCTCCGGCAGAACTCTAGAAACTTTCTCAAGCTCATTCTTGATTTCAAAAATCTTCATGGGACCTCCGTGTATTTGATACACCTATCATGAATAAAAAATTTAAAATTAGAAGAGTGGCCCGCGGATCTTTCGATTAAATTCATGTTCGCTCCCTTCAAAGGCCCCGCACCCTTAAGTAAACTTAGAAGGAACAAGGAGCTCCTCATGAACGAGAATGAGATATATGATCAGCGGAGTCCGAATAAGCATAGCGCATTATCCGGAGACGATAACCTCGGCGACCTGGTCGGGGAGAATCCCGCGGAGGACCGGCGACTCCGCGAAGAGATCGTCCGCGTCCTCTCCCACCACTTCGAGTTCGAGTCCAGCGGGATCAACGTAGCGGTGAAGGACGGCTTCGTCTCCCTCACCGGCTACGTCGGCAGTGACTTCGCCCGGAGTTCGATCATGGAACTGGTCGGACGCGTCGACGGGATCCGCGACGTGGTCGGCCTCTTGGAGATCGACGAGTCACTGAACAGCGACATTGATTTTGGATTTTTCAATCCGACCTGATAGACTAGTCCGCATGAGCAATCTACTTCTCCTCGGCTTCACGTGCTTCCTCGTCTTTCTCCCCGGGGCCGCGAGGGCCCACGTCAAGTGGTTCAGCGACTACGACTTCCTCCAGAAACCTCTGGAGCTCGCGCAGCTCCACCACCCCGCATTCTGGGGCCTCTTCCTCCTCTCCTTGGCGAGCCTTCCGCTCCTCGTCTACACCGACCGCCTGGGAGAGAGATCCGTCCTCTACCGGAGAATCAACGGCTTCCTCGATCGGTACGCCGACGACGGGGTCCTCATCATGAGAGTGGCCATGGGTGCCGTCCTCCTCATGTCCTGGCAGGGTGATTCCTACATCGCCCCGGAGATCGGCATTCCCTCGCCGGTCTGGGGCTGGTTCCAGTTCGCCCTGGCCCTCCTGCTCCTCTTCAAGGAGACGACCGTCCTCGCGGGCCTGGGGATGATCTTCCTCTACCTCATGGGGCTCGCCAACCACGGCCTGTTCCACATGCTGGACTACGTGGTGTACCCTGCGGTGGGCCTCTTCCTCATGGTTTCCTATGCCAAGAAGGAATCCATCCGCAACCTGGACCTTCCGATCCTGTACTCGGGCCTGGGGTTCTCCCTGTGCTGGGTGGCCTTCGAGAAGATCTTCTATCCTTTCTGGGGACTCTCGGTGCTGGCCAAGGCGCCGGCCCTGACCATGGGCCTGCCCCACGACTTCTTCCTCCTCTCCTGCGCCTTCATCGAATTCACCCTCGGGTACCTCCTCATCATCTGCCTCCTCCACAGGCCCCTTGCCGTGGTGGTGACGCTGACTTTCTTCACCACCACCAGTTTCTTCGGGAAGACCGAGATCATAGGCCACACCATCCTCCACGGCGCCCTGCTGGTGTTCATCGTCAAGGGCCCCGGGCACTACTACCAGGCGCCGATCCGGATCCACCGCTCCCTCCTCCTGCGGTCCCTCTTCGCCGTCGTGAACTTCGTCGTCCTCTTCTTCCTCCTCGGACTTCCGTACCAGAAGCTCGCCACCTCGGTGTACGCCCGGTCACTTGAGACGAAGAAGGGCCTCGCGCACCCGCGCTTCGACCTCCCAGAGGGGAGCCCCGTTCCGACCGTCGCGGTCCACGCCCAGAAGGACTCCCACGGCGGCTGGAACCTGCACCTGCAGACGAGCAACTTCACCTTCTCGCCGGAGAACTCGGGCCGGGAAGACGTCCCCGGCGAGGGCCACGCCCACCTCTACGTCAACGGGAAGAAGCACGCGCGGATCTACTCCCCGTGGTTCCACACCTCGCTCCCGAAGGGAACGAGCAAGCTCCGGGTCACCCTGAACACCAATTCGCACAAGGAATACTACTCGGGCGGCGCGCCCGTCGCGAGCGAGGTCGAAGTCGACGAAGCCCGAGACGGCGGAAGCCACCAGCACTAAGGGAGAAGGATGGCGAGCACCGACAAGACACTCCTGCTGGTGGACGACAAGCCGGGGGCCTTCGTGGCCTACGAGGCCATCTTCTCGGGGTCGGGCTACCAGCTCCTCAAGGCAACCTCCGGGTACGAAGCCATCCGCATCGCCAAGACCCAGGCGCTCTCGCTGATTCTCATGAACGTGCAGATGCCCTTCATGGACGGCTTCCAGACCGCGGAGGAGCTCCGGAGAGTGGACCTCAACCGATCCACGCCCATCATCTTCGTCACGGCCTCGGACCCGGACCAGGTGCGCAGCAAGGCCCGGGACTTCCTCTTCAAGCCCTTCAGTTCCCAGGACCTCACGGCGAAGCTCGAGGAAGTCCTAAACCGTTCCGCCGGGCCCGGGCTCCACTAGCCCTAGTGCCTGAATGTGAGATTGTTTTTTATTTCCATGACACCGGGAACGACCCGCACGCAGTTCTCCGCCTCGTGCTTGGAGTTGTCTCCGTCTACCTTCCCGTTCAGAGTGATGCATCCGCGGTGAACGGACACTTCGATTTCAGTGGAGTCGAGTTTCTGATTTCTCCAGAGCGCTTCGCAGACGTGGTCTTGGATTAGTTCGTCCATTGGTTCCCATCCCTGATGTTGGTTGTTGTAGAGAGGCTTGACGTTGGTGAGTTCTTCTTTCCTGTCCATAAAATCCTCCCGGACTATGACATACCCCTATTAGATCAAGCTCTGCGTCGTTTCAAAACTTTAGAAAAAGTTAATTTTTTTATTCGCCCGGAGCGAAAGGCTCGGTTTTGCTGGTGCGTACTTTACCGATAAGCGCTACCATCATTGCCATGAGCTCTACTAAAGCATGGATCTTCCTCCTCGTCGCGGGTCTGCTCGAAGTCTGCTGGTCGATCGGACTGAAGTACACCCACGGCTTCACCCGGATCGGTCCGACCGTCTTCACGGTTCTTAGCATGGTGTTGAGCATGTATCTCCTCGGGCGAGCGGCGGCGGTGCTGCCCATCGGGAGCGCCTACGCGGTCTGGGTGGGGATCGGCGCGCTGGGTGCGGGGATCCTCGGGATCGTCCTCTTCAACGAGCCGGCCAGCGCGCAGAGGCTCTTCTTCCTGGCCCTGCTCCTCGTTTCCATCGTGGGCCTAAAACTTTCTTAGAAGAAGTCGACGACGAAGTCCGAGTTGAAGAGCCAGGTGCGGACGATCGCCCAGAAGTGGTTGTTCTTAAGCTCGAGGACGTGCTCCGGTTTCCAGAGATCGAGGAGGAGCTCCTGGTTCTTCCCCGGGACGGTCGTGTCTTCTCGCGAGATCACCATCCCGAGCTTCTTCCCCTGGTACCCGGGCCCGAGCCGGAGAGGTTCGAGCTCGATGACCTTCCGGAGCTCGGTGAGGTACGCGTCGCGGTCCCGGAACTTGTACCGGTCCATGCGCTTCTTCTTCACGTCCACCATGGCGAGCTGGTCGGAGTCGGTGATGACCGAGGCGATGTCCGCGCCGCCGGTGATGACCATGGCCCTGGTGATCCGCGGAATCCGCCCGGCGGCGATCGCCGCGTGGATGCCGCCGACGCTGGTTCCGAGGATGCCGATGGGCTGGTCCTCCGGGATGTGCTTGACCACCGTCTCGATGGCCCGCTGGGCCCGGGCGTAGAACCGGGTGTGGATGGAGAGCTCGATGTTGTACTCGTCGTGGTCCGTCCAGGACTCCAGGATGAAGACCCGGAAGCCCTTCTTGGCCAGGGCCTTGGCGTAGCTCTTGTCGATGACGTTCGTCCCACCCGTGGGCGGGATGACGAGGACGTTCTTCCCGGGGGCGCCGACGACGAACTCGTTCACGGTGACCTCGAAGTCCTGGTCCTTGAACTTCCGCAGCTCTCCCGAGGAATCCGCCAGGGCGTACTTCGCCGTGAGGATGAGGGCCGCGGCCAGGGTTCGGTTGAGGCTAGAGACCATCGACGATCAGGTTGGCCGTGGCGAGGTTGCACGCCATGGGAATGTTGTACACGGCCGCGATCCGGAGCAGGGCCTTCACGTCCACGTCGTGCGGATGGGGGGCGAGGGGATCCCAGAAGAAGATCACCACGTCGATGCGGCCCTCGGAGATCCCGGCGCCGATCTGCTGGTCTCCGCCGAGGGGCCCGCTCTTGAAGCAGGTCACCGGCAGGCCAACCTCGCCGCTGATCCGAGACCCGGTGGTCCCGGTGGCGAAGAGCTCGCAGGCCTTGAGCTTGGACTTATGGTCCTTGCACCACTGGACCATGCCGGACTTGAGGTTATCGTGGGCGATGAGGGCGATTCGTTTATTCATGCTGAAATAATAGTGCCTCTGGATGCGATTGAGATACCTATAATAATTACGTGGTGCGACGCAGTTCAAAGCTGCGTCTTGGCGTAGTCTATTGATTTGGTTATATTGCCGGAGCTACCTAAACGCTAACCAATAGTGAGGAACCTATGAAACTCTCAGCAATCCTGCTTGGAATGTTCTTTGTGACCAGCGCCTTCGCCTTCCCGTACGAAGTCGAGTGCACCGGCAAGTACAATGGCCAGAAGATCAAAGCTACCGTTGAGCAAAACTTCGGCGGCGGCCGCTTCGACTACCAGAGAGCGGAAGTGACCGTTGACGGCGTCGTGAGCAAGTACGAAGTCCGCGGCGGGCCGTTCGGTCTCTACTCCTACAGCTACGACAACGACGGCATCAGCCTCCGCGTCGACCTGTGGCCCGATTCCCGGCCACAGTGGGGATCGCAGTACGATGGGACCCTCATCGTCGACGTCCTTGACAACGCCCGCGTCCGCAACCTCCGTTGCCGCTTTCCAAACGTCATGTAATCGCCTCGGCACCACTTCTCCTTCGAGCGGTGGTGCCGACCCTTCCTGTTTGTAATCGTCAGAAAAATTAGATAGGCGATGGTCCAGCTCTGGGGTAGCTTTTTTCGCAAGAAAATCTACCAGGAGACTAGCATGAAATTGAAGTTCGTTTTAAGCGCGGCGCTGATGGCCCTCAGCGTGAGCGCCGTCGCCAGACCCACTAGCATGGCCTACGTTGATCTCGATTCAATCCGGCCGGCGTCCGCCGAAGAGCTCTACAACCTCGCGGCCACCGACGGGTGCTCCGCGGGCTACGTCGACATCGGAAGACCGAAGGAAGCCAAGGCCGTCATCCTCACCAATGGCCACTGCGTGGGCAGTAAACTCGTGGCGCGGATGGCCTGGGTAAACGTCGCCACGTCGAAGGGGTTCACTCTCTTCCACCGCTCCGGGAACCGGCTCAACGTCACCGCGACGAAGCTCCTCTACGCGACCCTCATGGACACGGACATCGCCTTCTTCGAACTCAAGGAAACCAACGAAGAGCTCCTGGCAAAGGGCTTCGTCCCGTTCCCATTCTTTCAAGGGCCGGCGCCTCTGGGCCGGCAGGTGCGGGTCACCTCCGGGTACTGGAAGGAGACCCAGGAGTGCGTGCTCCAGCGCCGGGTCTTCAAGCTCCTCGAGGGCTTCGGCTCGGACATCTCCGATCCATCCGTCGCCACCGGCGCGCTCGCGCTCTCGGCCGACTGTAAGATCCGCGGCGGATACTCCGGGACTCCGGTGATCGACAGCGCAACCAATTCCGTCATCGCCATCGCCTTCACCGGCGCGGAAGGCACCTCCGCCTGCGCCGAGAGAAGTCCCTGCGAGCAGGATCCACAGGGGCGGACCACCTACCACCGCGGCGTGAGCTACGCCGCGAGAGTGGACCAGCTCCAGGATTGTATCTACGGTGGGAATTTTAACCTGACGCTCCCCGGGTGCACGCTCTACCGGAAGTAATCCCGTCTCTTCCAGTCTGGCTGAGACGAGTCTAGACATGCGTAAAAACCAATGGTCTCGTAAGGGGAGCGGAGGTTTTTATGCATGTCCATCACCTAAATTGTATTTCCACCTGTCCCCTCGGCGGGAAGCTCATGGACGAAGGACCGGAGTCGGTCCTCGAACGCGGGCACCTCACCAGCCACTGCCAGCTGGTTGAGACGAACTCTGGCCTGGTCCTCATCGACACGGGCTTTGGCCTTCAGGAAGTGGCGGACCCGCACTCGCGGATCAGCGAATTCTTCCTCGGCATGCTCAAGCCGGACTTCCGGGAAGAGATGACGGCCATCCGGCAGATCGAGCGGCTGGGGTACGATCCGAGGGACGTCCAGCACATCATCCTCACTCACCTGGACTTCGACCACGCCGGAGGCCTCGACGACTTCCCCTGGGCCAAGGTCCACATGCTCCAGGAGGAGCGGGACTCGGCCCTCCAGCAGAAGACCTGGCTCGACCGGCAACGGTACCGGCCCCAGCAGTGGTCAACACAGAAGAACTGGAAGGTCTACCGGCCCGGAGAAGGGGAGAACTGGTTCGGGTTCAACAAGGTCCACGAGCTCGAGGGAGTCTCCTCGGAGATCGCCCTCATCCCACTCATCGGCCACACCCACGGGCACTGCGGAGTGGCCATGCAGGCCGAGGGCAAGTGGCTCTTCAACACCGGAGACGCGTACTTCTTCCACGAGGAGATGAACGTCGAGCACCCCCACTGCACGCCGGGGCTCGAGTTCTACCAGCTGATGATGGAGAAGGACCACAAGGCGCGGGTCTGGAACCAGCAGCGCCTGCGGGACCTCAAGAAGAGCCACGGAGACCGGGTGGAGATCTTCTGCTCCCACGACGTGGTGGAGTTCGAGCGGCTCGCTGGCCGGTCGGCGCAGATCCCCGCCAGCGAGATCGTCGGCCGGGACCCGCTCCAGGGTCAGCGGAATCTCTTCATCTAGACCTCACTCCATGAGGGCGACGTCGAAGACCGCCTGACCGTGGGTCCAGACGTTGGTGATGCAGATCTTACCGCTGGACTCTTGCTGCCGACAGGCGGCGAGGTTCGCGGTCTGGTCTCTCTGACTGAAGCCCTGGTAGAGCTGGGCGAGCTTCAGGGGGCCGATGGGCTCGAGGACGCAGACGTCGAAGGCGGCGTTCCGGTGCTCCCAGATGTTGGCCGAGCACTTCTGGCCGTCCCGGACCTGCTTCAAACAGGCGTTCAGGTTGTTCCTCTGGTCGACGGGGCTGAAGCCCTTGAAGCAGCTCAGGGCCCGGAACTCGACCGCCTGGGCGAGCTGGGTGAGGGCGGCGAAGACGAGGAAAAGTTTTAGCAGGTTCATGGGTCACTCTCTTTGTTATTTACACGTGATCTTCAGTCCAAGGTTTCCGGTGATGGCCCAGCCCAGGTCGCGGCCGGCCTTGATCTGGAACGGGTTCGAATCCCCGATCTGGTGGAACTCCTCCGGGAGGTTCGTGGTTGAAACCGCGAAGGTGGCTCCGTTGTCAAGCTCGTTGCCCCCGAGGGACACCCGGTGGTGGAAGTCCACCCGGTAGGAGAACTCCCCGGTGCTCGAGAGGGCGAGGTCGTACTCGACGAACGGCTTGTTCTGCAGCGCCGGGTACGTGTCCTGGAAGTACTTCTTGATGGCGGTGAGCTCGATCTTAAGCTTCTCATCCGCCGCCAGCTGTTGTCTGAGCGACTCGCCGAAGAGGTCCTCGAAGGCCTTCGCACCGTCGAGCTTGAACATGTCTGGAAAGTTGTTTCCTCCGTTCAGGCTCACGGCGATGGGCCTGGCGGTCAGCGTGAGGTCGTCGTTCCCGCGGAAGGAAAGGGACTTGGTCACCACGCAGGACACCTGGTGGGAGGTGAGCGGCCGGGTCTGCTGGCTTCGCTTCGGGTCGCCCTTCTTCCCGCGCGTGCTCGTCCCCGGCTTCTCCAGGCAGGAGACGAGAAGGACCGTCAGCGACAAGAGCGGAAGATGTCTTAGCATTCCAGATCTCCAGAGTAACTTTTGGTCATCATCTCATCTGGTGATTTTTTTTCGAAGGGAACTTGAAATTTTTAGCCTGTGTTTAAAAGTTGGACGATTCTGTCACCTCTTTACGG
>SXUH01000460.1 GCA_005791855.1 Bdellovibrionales bacterium | reverse complement strand
CAGGTTATAGGCCCAACTCGCATGGGGGGCAACCGGTTTGACACAATCTGTGTCAAAACTTGCCACCTGGGTAATTCTTACAAACCTCTAAGGGATGGAGATCCCGCCTAGAGCTCCTCGATCTGATTATTCTCGAAGCACTCCAGGGTCAGGGCACCGAAGGCGTACTTGTTGAACCTCTCGAGCGTGGTCGAAGTGCCGGAGTTCCAGAGCTTGAAGGCCCAGGCCACCGGGTGGTCGATGAAGACGTAGGTCGAGGTTCGCACCGTCACGACGTCGTCGATGGAAACGGTTTCCTCGGAGAAGTTATCCGCGCCGATGACCCAGATGATCTTCCCCTTGCTGATCTTCCGGGGTTCCGAAACCGGCGCGTCCAGCTTCAGCTGGATGTCGGTGGAGCCGCCGATGGAGACTTCGTCGATCCCGGGGTTGATGACGAGGTCCCGGTTGAACCGGAAGCGGCACTCGCCGAGGTGGACGGCGTCCTTGATCGAGGTCTTCGGGGAGACGGGCTTCCCTCGGGACTGCGCCGATGCGAGTGAGGTGTAGAGGGCGGCGACGATGAAGAGGATGACGAATTTAAGCATGGAGGTCTCCCGGGTAGTGGGGAGGGTATACTAAAAAAACATCGACGAGGAAATAGGTGCTTTTTGGCACCTAAGCGAAGTGCTTCCGTCGTACCGGTGCGCAGCTATCACTTTTGTCTAATTCCGCATGGGCCCCGCGGTTGCTATCCTTGAGGAGACCATCATCTGAGTCATCGAAGGAGGACCCCATGGATGCGAAGAAGCAAAAGCTCAAAGACCCGAAGGGCGGACTCACGGCCGCGGGACGGGCGTACTTTAAGAAAACTGAAGGTGCGAACCTCAAGCCCGGGGTGAAGGGGAAGGCCGACACGGTAGAAAAGCAGAAGCGCAAGGGCTCGTTCCTCACCCGGATGTTCACCCATCCGCGGGGACCTTTGAAGACCAAGGACGGCGAACCGACCCGGCTGGCACTCTCGGCCAGGGCCTGGGGCGAACCGGTCCCAAAGACCCTCGCGGCGGCCAAGAAGTTAGCGGAAAAAGGAAGGCGGCTCCTAGAGAAGGCGCGCAACGGCCAGCGGCGGGCGAAGACCGCGTAGGTATCCGCCCAGATTAGGCGGGGAAGCGTGGAGCCTACAGGAGGATGAGGAAAAGACCGAAACGTGGACATGGGATTTCACCTGATCCTCACCCACCTCCTCCTCGCATCGGCCTGGGCCACGCCGCCCATCGAAGGCGGCGTGGAAGTGACGGACAAGGCTTCGAAGGGCCATCTTGCCCACGTCCACCGGATCACCTGGAAGGTGAAGCGGACTCCGGGGAAGAAGACCGGGCCCCTTCCCCCGGGGTACGAAACCGATTCGAGGTGCACGGCCACACAGGTCTCGCCGGAGTGGTTCCTCACGGCCGCCCACTGCATCACCCAGGCGAAACCTAACACCGTGGCGATCCCGGGGTTTCAGGTCGTCTCCACCGTCCTCCATCCGGGCTACTCCCCTCTCGAAGAAATCGCGATGAAAAAGAATGATACGGTCTGCGAGGCCTGTACCAAGTACGACGTCGCACTGGTGAAGGTTGTTCCGAAGAAGGGCCCTTCCCTTGCGAAGTACCCGCCCATCGTCTCCGTGACCACGGAGTTCGCAACCAGAAAGGACATCAAGCTCGCCGGGTTCGGGGCGAACGATCTCTACTGGGCCGGGAACGAGTACAAGCTCCGCCTCAAGACCGACACGAAGCTCTTCGACGGGAGCAACGAGTGGGACGGCTGCGACTACCTGAAGAAGTCCAACCCGGTCCTCGGGTTCATCAAGGACGTGAGCGACGTCCTCTACTTCAACTCCAACCGGATCCACTACATCAACGGCCTTGCCCCGGAAGACGTCTCCTACGACCGGCCAGATAACTTCCTCTCCGGCAAGGCGTCCCTCCTCCCCGGCGACTCCGGCGGGGCGGTGTTCGAGCAGGATTCGAAGGGGGAAACGGTGATCACCGGCGTCTCTTCGAAGATGCAGAACTTCCGCCTGCAGAAGGCCATCGAGGTGACCGACGCCAAGGGGAACAAGGAGATCATCGAGGTCCCCGCGGCGGACCTGGGCCACTGGCTCGGGGACCAGTGGGACGTCCAGGAAAACCTCAACGACGCCTTCGAAGCCGTCATCGTGAAGCACCTGAAGAGGTCCGAGAAGTTCCCTGAGCTCCGGGCGCAGGTCGAGCGGACGGGGAAGCTACCGACGGACTACTCGATCTTCCGGCTCCAGAAGCGGCTGATCCGCAACCACATCACCAACCTCGCCTCGCCGGAGAACCAGGCCTTCCTCAAGAAGTGGCTCCCCTAGAGGCACGGATTCGGAAACGGCCTCGGCTTCCCCTGCTCATCCAGGAGCCCGGGCCCTTCGTGGATCTCTCCGTAGTACTTCCGGAGCTTCACCCCGGCCGCCTTCCGGACGAGGTTCTCCAGGTAGCTCGCCCGGAACTCCCCCACCGTCGTCTTCTCGTAGGTCGCGCCGTCGATGCTCCGCTGGTCGAAGAGGCCCCGGACGGAGTCGAGGGCGTGGAAGAGCTCGTGGGCGAGGATGACGTGCGGCGGGAGGTTGTTCTTGATGTTCGGGTTCCAGAAGACGAAGCCGCCGGAGCCGATGCCGCTGAACGGGATCTTCCCCTGGACGAAGTGCTTGCCCGCGATGATCGAGATGGCCGACGCCATCTTCACTCCGTAGTACGCCTGCCCCCCGGGGAGGGTCGGCTCGAAGTTGTTCAGGCCCTGCCGGATGGTGACGGCGTGGTTCGACCTCTCGAGGAGCCGGAGCATCCGCGCGCCCTCCTTCACCTTCTCGATCTTCCTCAGGTCCTCGAGGGTCCGCAGCAGCATCGGATTGGTCGTGGAGTAGAGGGACTTCCCGTTCAACCGGTAGTAGCTGCCCTTGCGGTAGACAACGGGCTCCGTCTCGCCTTCGTTGCCGAGGACCCGGAGCGAGTCCAGTGCGAGGTTCTCCGTCGGTGAGGGTCGGAACATGTCGTGCTCGGAAACGCCGTCGCACTTGTAGGACTCGAGGTCCGCCGGAGAAACCTGAAGCATCCGGGAGAACTCCTCGAGGCCGTACTGCGGCGCCAGGGCGAGGTCGTCGGGGATGCGGACGACGAAGTCCTGGGCGAAGAGGTTCAGAGAGAAGAGAGCACCGAGGATGAAGACTTTCATGCTGCGACTCCTGGGCGGCCATCATAGCAGGAACCGGGAATTTTGCGCGCGGGTGGTAAATTTTATGCATCCCCGGCCGAGGGGGCGGGAGGGTAAGTGCACAAAATTGTGATGAGACTTAAGTAAAGTTATGGTGGGTTTTCGGAGCCCTAGACCTGCCAGTCTTTGAACGACTGGATTTTATCTTGATTTTTGGACGTCTATTGATAAGAAAAGCAATTAATAAATACGAACCCCTCGTAATTTTATAATTACTTTTAGGCCAACTTGGCATTACTCCAGAACACGCTTAGATCAATTCGTCCGTTCCCGCTTCTGCGAGGTCTTTT
>SXUH01000459.1 GCA_005791855.1 Bdellovibrionales bacterium | reverse complement strand
GACGACTGCCAGGCCTTCGCCCGCTTCCTCGGTGGCACGGAGCGAATCCTGGATGCGAACGGCGGAACGGAGGTGGTCCCTTTCTATCCTGCCAACATCGCGTTCCTCGAAGGCACAGAATTCCTCCAGTGCATGCGCCTGAGTCCGAACGGTCTCTACCGGTGGTACGCGGAGTGCTGTCGCACGCCGGTGGCGAACTGTCCGAGGAACGACAAGCTGCCCTACGCAGGTGTGAACCACGCCTTCCTGGCGGGTGATGAGAAGCATCGGGAGGCAGAATTCGGACCCATCAGTGGAAGGATCATGGGGAAGTTCGGAAGGGGCAACCTCCCTCCCGGGACTCCCTCGAAGATGTCCTTCAAGGTGATCCGGGAAACCATCCCCTTCCTCCTCAAGGGAAGGCTCCTGAAGCTCCACCGGCCCACGCCGTTTTTTAGAGACGGCCAACCGACGATGACGCCGAAGGTTCTGACCAAAGAGGAAAGGAAAGACCTATGAGCAGACCAAAGGACGTGCTTCGCAAGTGGGTCGAAGCCTTCAACACCCGGGACGCGGAAGCGGCCGCGAACCTCTACCACGAAGACGCCCACAGCGTGCAGCTCGCCTTCGGGACACCGCTCGTCGGCCGCAGGGCCATCCTGGAGGACCTCCGGCAATTCTTCGAGCACAACCCGGACAACGAGACCCATCCCATCAACCTCCTCGAGGACGGAGAGTGGGCGGTGGTCGAGTGGAAGGGCACCGCGACCTTCTACGCGAGCCCGGGCTCGGAAGGGAAGCCCTTCAAGCTCCAGGGCTGCGGCTTCTTCCGCATCGTCGACGGGAAGATCAGAGAGCAGCGCGGGTACTTCGACAAGGCGACCTGGTTCAAGCAGGTCGGTCTTCCGCTGGAGTGAATCTTTAGAAGAGCTTCAATTTACGGATGCCTCGGTGGGGAGTGATCCTTAACCTACGAGGAGGAAGTATGAGATACCTAATCATTTCGATCGTCTTTATCCTAACCGTCGTCGGGGTTCACCGGCTCATCGTCAGCAACTCCACTGACGTGTCCCGGGAAGCGGGCCTTCGGCGGACGCCGGTGGAGAACGTCCGGCAGTCGCAGGAAGAAAAGACCAGCTTCGACATCCAGCGGAACAACAGGAACGAAGTCCCTCGGCACGAATGAGGGCAAAAAAAAGCCCCGCGGTCGCGGGGCTCTCGATTTAGCTCGACTCTCGGTTAGCCCTTCTTGGGGATCTTCGATTCATCCACGGTCACTTCGATCTCAACCCGGCGGTTCTGGCTGCGGCCAGTGGCCGAGGCGTTGTCACCAACCGGATTGCTCGGGCCCAGGCCCAGGGCCGTGATGGTCTGAGCCGGGAGGCCGCCCTGAGCGAGCTGGACCCGCACGGCTTCCGCGCGCTGGGTGGAGAGCTTCTCGTTGGTGGCGGCGCTTCCGGTGCTATCGGTGTAGCCCTTCACCGTCAAGACGTTCTCCGGGTACTTCTTCATGATCGCCGCCATCTTCTTCAGGTTGTCGACGGCGGTGGGCTTGAGCTCGGCCTTCCCCGTGTCGAAGAGGATGTCGCTCTTGAGCTTCGTCACCAGGCCCTGGTCGGTCCGCTTGGTCTCGGCGATCTTCTTGAGCTCCGCGGCCTGCTTGTCCATCCGGCTTCCGGCGTAGGCACCGAGGCTTCCGCCGATGATCCCGCCGATGATGGCCCCGTCCCGCTTCCCGAAGATCGCGCCGACCCCGGCGCCGACGGCGGTACCGATCCCGGCCCCGGCCATGGTATTCTTCCTGTCACTCGCGCATCCGGCGATGAGCATGAGGCAGGCTAGCAACGTCACTATAACTGATTTCATCGAAACACTCCTTTCTCGGCTGTACGAAATTTTCTAATACATAATGAAAACACCGAGGCGAAGCAAAATCAATCAAGAACTAAAACGCTCGGGCTTCGGTCACGGACCTCGGTACTCGGACGGGAGCCGTCCGGTGATGGACCGGAAGGTGGTGATGAACTGGGAAATAGACGAGTAGCCCACTTCGTAGGCGACGTCGGTGACGGAGGTCTTCCCCGTGAGGAGGGTCTTCGCCCGCTCGATCCGCAGGTGGGCGATGGCCTCCTTGGGAGTCATGCCCGTCTCCTGGAGGAAGAGCCGGTTGAAGCTCCGGGTGCTGAGTCCCGAGTCCCGGGCGAGCGTTTCCATGGAGAGGGGCGTGTGGAACCCGTCCTGGATCTTCTCGAGGACCTTCCGGATCCGCGGGTCTTCGATCTTCCCGGAGAGGGAGCCGAGCTCGACCTCGACGGTGTTCTCGAGCAGCTCGGAGAAGGTCTGCACGAGGGTCTCGCAGAGAGACTTCGCCGCCTTGGTCTGGGGATGGATGAGGAGGTGGAAGAGGAGTTCCTTGCAGAGCTGGCCCGCCGGAAGGACCTTCGGGGCGGACCGGATCCCGCCGCACTTCTCCCAGACCTTCGGCTCGACGAAGAAGTACAACCGCTCGCCCTCGGCCTTCTCGGTGGAGGTGAAGGTGTGCTCGACCCCGGGGGGGATGTAGATCATCTTCCCGGCTCCCGCCTTGAGTTCCTTCTCGTCGAAGAGGACGGCGATCTCGCCCTGGAGGGGGACGAAGACTTCGTGGTCGGTGTGGTGGTGCCGACCCTTGTTCTTCCCCCGCATCTTCTGGTGGATGATGAGGATTCCCGGGAACTTAGCGAGAATTTCCTGTCCTTGCTTCATCCGGAGATCATGCCACTCTTTGGCCAAAAAGGACAATTTTTTGGCCGGACTTGGAAAGTAAAAAAACCGATCCGCGGGTAGATTCTCGGTGTCTTTAACAACAAAAAAGGGGAATCGAAATGAAAACTTTAAACCTCGCCCTCGCGACCCTCATGTCCCTCATGACCATCGGCTGCTCGGCCACCAAGGCCACGGCCAACCAGGGGAAGCTCTACGCCTTTGAATCGGACGCGAGCGGCTTCAACACCAAGAACTACTTCTACGACAACGGCCAGGAAGTGGTGGTCTTCGACGCCCAGTTCACTCCGGAGCTCGCCCGGAAGAGCCTGGAGTTCCTGCGGGAGAAGACGAAGAATCCGATCAGCTACGTCGTCCTCACGCACCCGAACCCGGATAAGTTCAACGGGGCCCGGGTGTTCCAGGACCTCGGCGCCAAGGTCGTCGCCTCCGAGAAGACGGCCAAGAACCTCGCCGGCGTCCACGCCTACAAGAAGTACTTCTTCGTGGAAGTGGCCAAGATGTTCACCGACAAGACCTACCCGGAGCTCGCCACCGTCGACCAGACCTTCGAGAAGGAAGAATCCCTGGTCCTCGGCAACGGTGAGGTCATCGAACTCCGGGAGCTCTCGAACCCCGGTGTCAGCACCAACCAGACCGTCGCGTTCATCCCCGGGAAGAAGGCCCTCGTCGTCGGTGACCTCGTTCACCACAAGGCCCACGCCTGGCTCGAGGGGGGAATCGTCGGGGGGAAAGCGACGCCGACCATCAAGGGCTGGATCGCTGATCTCTTCGAAGTGAAGGGACTCTACCCGGCGGCGACTCAGGTCTACGGTGGAAGAGGAGAGGTTGCCCGGCTGGACCTCGCGGTGGACGCGCAGACCGCGTACCTGGCGAAGGCAGACGAAGTGGTGGGCCGGCTCGCCAAGAAGTCCGGAGATCAGACGAAGGCCATCGTGGAAGAGCTCGAGAAGGCCTTCCCCGACTACGCCCTGAGCTACATGATCCAGTACGGAGTCTACGGCCTAGTCCAGTCGAAGCAGTAGGTAGGATAAGCGGGGAGGATGCCAACAATCCTTGGCTCCTCCTCTGAAAACGCCCTCCTTAAGTTCCCCAGACCTTGTCTCAAGGCACCTCCGCCACGGACCTCGGCTAGAATGGAGAGACCTCGAAACTTCGAAAGCGAGTCCCCGTGAGACACCTCCTTCTTTTAAGCGCAGGCCTCCTCCTCACCGCCGGTTGCAACGAGGTGAGGAGCATCGGCGACCGGACCCTCCCCACGGAGGTCCAGTCCTCGAACGTGAAAGGCGAGCACCGGGTGGCCGCGCCGGTGATCACCCCCGGCGGGGGAACCTTCTCCGCTCCGGTGCAGGTGAGCTTCTCCGTGAGCACCGAGCTCGCGTCCTACCGCTACACCCTCGACGGCTCGACGCCGAGTTGCCAAACTCCGGAGCAGAACGACCTCCTGGCCCCGCTCATCAGCGCCACCACCGTGGTCAAGGCCATCGGCTGCCGGAGCGGGTACAAGGACAGTCCCGTCTCGGCGGCGACCTTCACCATCAGTGTGGTGAACACTCCTCCGGTGGTCACGGGGTTCTTCGTCTCTCCGACGGGGACTCCGACGGGCACCGGCTCGATCTCCTCACCCTGGGACCTCCAGACAGCGCTCCAGCATCCGGCTTCCGTCCAGCCGGGGTCGACGATCTGGCTTCGCGGTG
>SXUH01000458.1 GCA_005791855.1 Bdellovibrionales bacterium | reverse complement strand
TCGCAGGAACTCCTAGGGGACAACTGCATCCACATGGCCTTCTGGGACGTGGACACGGCGGACTGGGTGCCGGGGATGACGGACAAGGAGGTCGCCTCCAACATCGCCGTCCACCACACGGGCGGGACGTTCATCGACTTCAAGAAGGTCGGGACGGAGTTCGTGAAGGTCCCGGTGCAGATCACCAACCCGCCGAAGGGTGGGGTGATCCTCCAGCACGACGTGCGGGAGCCGTCGGTGCGGGGAACGGACATCTTCCTCCGGAGGGCCCGGAGCCTCGGCGTGGACATCGTCCCGCTGGATGAGATCGAAGAGTTCAAGATCACCAAGAACTGCCGTCTGTAGGCAAGGGCCGGAAGCGCTTCGGCTTCCGGCGAGGTCAACTCATTCGTCGACGTGAGAGGCTTCCTGACTGCTCTGCTGAGCTCCCTGGGTGTTCGTGTCCGAAGGGATCGCCTGGGAGTTCGTCGAATCCACGGCCGCCGGGCCCGCGCCGTTGGTGGTGTTCATGCCCGGGTCCTGCTGCTCCATCCGGGTACCGGAGGCGTTGTCCGCGCCCGTGGTGCTCGTGCGGTTGCAGGCGGCCCCGAGGCCCAGAAACGAGAGGACGGAGATCGTTAGGATAAACTTTTTCATATTTCCCTCCTTGAGAAATTTATGGCCCTACGATAGTAAACCCGCCGCCGGTCCGGAAACTATAATTACCCTGAATTGAGAGAGGAAACCTCACTTACTCCGGTACTAAAAACACAGGTTCAATTAAGGCTGCGTTCTTACAGATGGTGTTACAATTTTTCCATCAGGAGGATTCTCATGGAAGGAAACACCGTAGAAGTCATCTTAACTATCATCGCGATGAGCTTTTGGATCCTGTTCCCCATCGGCATGTTCATCTCCGTCAGCCATCTGGATAAGAACACCGACCAGGTGGTGAGCCTCGGCCGACTCCGCCACAACCCAGCAACCACCCCGGCCTACCGAAAGACCAGGACAGAGAAAACAGAGAAGCGACCTCTGGATTGGCACCATCCCATCCTCAACTTCAAGCGCTGGCTCCATCACTAGATGGGGCCCGCCCCATTCCCCGGCGCCGGCGAAGCCTCGCAGCATGGGCGTTGCTACCTTGTCCTTTGACAACCGCTCCCGAGTTTACAAAACTGATTATGTAACTCCATCTCGGGAGCCACTATGAAATATCTCTTCATCCTCTGTTTCACGGTCACCGGCCTCGTCTCCTGCGCCTCCCGGCAAGGCGCAGACGCCGAAGTCATGGTGGACAAGAAGACCATCGGCCTCCTCCCGACGGAGAAGGAACCGGACCTCCACGAGGTCACCCAGTTCAAAGGGGTGCAGGTCACGGGCGTCACCGTCACCCGGACCGGGCGGATGTTCGCGAACTTCCCGCGCTGGCGGGAGAACGTACCGTACTCCGTGGTGGAGATCATGCCGGACGGAACGCACAAGCTCTACCCCGACGAGGCCTGGAACACCTGGACCGGAGAACCCCAGAAGAACCGGTTCACCTGCGTGCAGTCGGTGTACGCCTTCAAGGACTCGCTCTTCGTCCTCGACCCGAGCAGCCCGGAGCTCAAGGGGGTCATCGGCAAGGCCATGCTCTACGAGTTCGACCTGGCCACGAATCAGCTCAAGCGCTCCTGGAGCTTCAGCGACGCCGTCGCTCCGGAGAAGTCCTACCTCAACGACATCCGCATCGACGAGAAGTCGGGCCAGGCCTTCATCACCGACTCCGGGCTCGGGGGGATCGTCGTCCTCGACCTCAAGCGGGGAACGTCGAAGCGAGTCCTGGACAAGCACCCCTCCACCAAGGCGGAGAACGTCATCCTGACGGTGGAGAAGAAGAAGTTCCTCCTCCCGGACGGGAAGAGGCCCCAGATCCACTCCGACGGCATCGCCCTCTCGCCGGGCGGGGAGAAGCTCTACTACCACGCGCTCACGGGCTACCACCTCTACCGGGTCTCCACCGACGCCATCGTGAAGCAGAAGCGGAACGAAACGGACCTGGTGAAGAGCGTGGAGAACCTCGGGGTGACTCCGGCGGCCGACGGGATGATCTTCGACAAGAAGGGGAACCTCTACATGGCCGATCTCGAGCGCAACGCCATCTCCTACCGGACTCCGGGCGGGGACATGAAGATCCTCATCCAGGACGAGCGGATCAAGTGGCCCGACTCGTTCGCCATCGATCCGGAGAACAACCTCATCTTCACCGACTCCCTCATCCAGGACGCGGCGTTCGGCGAGCAGGTGGATGACCTGACGTTCAAGATCTACAAGGTGGCGCTACCGCTTTGAGTCCGCGGGCCCGTATCTCCTGGCCTGGTTGTGGGCATCTGTCCCCTGGGTGTAGTCGCCGGGAGTGCTGACCTGCTCTTGCTTGTCCCGGTAACCTGCGGGGGACCGGTCGTCGTTCTGGGAGCAAGAGCTAGTTACTCCGAGTAAGAAAATGACAGAAACGAGAGGTAAAATCTTCATTCTTAACTCCTTGTTGGCACCAGTCTCTATTTTAGTGAGCACCCCGGTGAATGAAACTTGAATTCACCCCAAAGATTGAATAGAGTTTTCTGATGAAATTTTGTCTTCTATTTTGCCTCCTCTTCCATTCCGTAAACTCCTGGAGCCAGGGAGGAAAGTTCGCCCTGGCCTTTAAGAACTTCAAGAGCTCGGCGCTGCCGAAGGGGAGGGACGTCTACGTCTACCTCCCGCCGGGGTACGAGAAGAACCGGACGCAGGAGTACCCGGTGCTCTACATGCACGACGGCCAGAACCTCTACGATCCGGCCCGCGCCTTCATGGGACAGACCTGGAACGCTCAGGAAACGTTGAACGCCCTCATCCTGCAGCGAAAGATCCGACCCATCATCGTCGTGGGCATCGACAACACCCCGGACCGGACCTCCGAGTACACCCCCGACGCGGACGAGCGGCACCAGGGCGGGAAGGCCGACCTCTACCTGCGGATGATCGTGGCGGACCTCAGGCCCGCCATTGAAAGCCGCTTCCGAGTCAGTAAGAACCGCGCGCAGACGGCGATCCTCGGATCTTCCCTCGGGGGTCTGGTTTCGTTGTACGCCGGGATCCGCTACCCGCAGGTCTTCGGCCTGGTGGGCGCGCTCTCTCCGTCGATCTGGTGGAACCGGCTTTCGATCGTGGAGAAGTACCGGCGCTCGTCCACTCTCCCGCTCGGGGTGTACCTCGACAGCGGAACTGATGGCGGGGAGAGGCCCCAGGACGTGGACCTCCTCCGGCGGGACCTCGAGCTGCGCATGCCTCGGGGAAGTTTCTACGCGCACCTGCAGCAGGGCGCGACCCACAGCGAGCGGTTCTGGGCCCAGCGGCTCCCGATCGCCCTCCAGTTCCTCTTCGGAACCCGGTAGATCCTATTCGACGATCTCTTCGTCCTCGACGTTCACATCGTCTTCGATCACGTCGTAGCGGGATTCGTCGATCTGTTCGTCCATGGTCTGGTCATCGTTGAACGCGGGGTTGCGGTTCTCCTGTCGCTGGACATCGTCCTCGTAGGTCGCGGCTTCCGCGTCCAGCCGGTTCTGCTCACGGTCCATGGTCTCCGTGGCCGTCGCCGGAAGGTGGTTCTCGTCTGCCTGGTAGGTCTCCTGGGCCAGCACGACGGGCGAGACGGAGAGGGCCAGGGTGAGGAATAGGATCTTTTTCATAACTGCCTCCTGATATGACCATCGTAGGATCTGGCGGGGCATCTGGCTCCTCAAGAAGCGGTTAAGTCCAATACTTGGGTGTGGGAAAAGTGCTCCGCGCAGCATAGAATCTCAGGTGAGTACGACAAAGGACCGCCCATGGTGAAATACCTGTCACTCCTCCTCCTCTTTGGCGTCGGCTGCTCCAGCACCAAGCCCACGCCGTACCAGAAGATGCAGAAGAACGAAGGCTACGAAGAGAAGACCCTGGACGACCTGCGGGTGGTGGTCTTCAAGGGGAACGCGTACTCGAAGAAGCCGCAGGTGAACCTCTACGCCGAGTTCCGCGCCATCGAGGTCTGCCGGGAAGCCGGGTTCAAGTACGCAAACATCATGGACTTCGAAGACAAGACCACCTCCCGGGACGTGGTCCGCACCTCCACCAACGCCTTCGGCCCTTCCTACTACTACGGGATGTCTCCGTTCTACAGCCGCTACTCGAGCTTCGGGATGTCCATGGGCATCGGGAACATGCAGTCCAACAGCTGGAAGGAGACCTACATCTACCCGAACCTGGAGGTGATCTTCCGGTGCGCCAACTCCGTCCTGCGGACCAGGGCCATCTTCCGAGAAGTTCCCTCCGAGGAGATGAAGCACCTGGTGAAGGACCTCAAGGGCGGGCTCCAGATCGAGAAGTTCTCCGACGGCGCGGCGGAGGCGAGTAACCTCAAGAAGGGAGACATCATCCTGAAGGTCGGGGCCGAGCGGGTCGAGAAGATCCACCAGTTCGTGGCCCTCTTCACTCCGGAGCACCGGACCCGGAGTGTGGCCATCCTGCGGGAGGGCTACAAGACCACGGTGAAGGTCACCGCCACCGACGTGAGCGAGGAGATCGAGAAGCTCGAGGCCGAGGTCGTGGCCCGGGCCTGCGCGAAGAAGGAGATCAGCACGCGGCCAATCTGCAAGAAGGACAAGAAGGAAAAGTCCTAGAGCCCGGAGCCGATCCCGGCGCTGGAGGTCGCGTCCATCCCGCTACCGATGCCAACCGGAGACGGCGAGCGCCGATCGTCTTCCACTCCCGTGGCTCCCCCGAGGCTTCCGCCGGTGAGGCTCGTGGTGTCTTCCATCCGCTGCTGCTCGTACCCGTCCTGGTAGGTTCCGCGAGGGGAGGTGGTGGTGTTCTCCCGGATCCGTTCGTTGCCGGAGGTCTCCGGCTGCGAGGAGATGGTTCCGCCGAGCTGGGTGTTCTGGCTGCCGTCGATGGTGGTCTGGGCGACGGCCCCGAGGCTGAGGAAAATAACTGACAAAGATAAGAATACGTGTTTCATGGGGTCCCCCTTATCTCATCTGTGATAAGGTGCAAACCCGGTGCCGCTACTCGAGGTTGATGTTGAGCATCCGGAGGGTGTTGGGCCCGAAGCGGTCGGTGAACTGGATGGCCAGCTCCTTCCCGTCCACGTCGGTCGCCAGGGCGTCGATGTGCATGTCGAAGAGCGTGCGCTTGGCCTTGAGCTCGAGCTTCCCGTTCTTGTGCGACCAGGTACCCTTGCCGCTCCCGAGGTTCGGGAGGTTGTAATAGAAGCGGTTGTCATTGTAGAGCGCGATCTCGATGGGGTACTCGTTGTTCACGAGGTTCTTGTCGATGGAGAGGTTCGGGTTCTGGGGCATGGCCTTGTCGTTCACGAAGCTCGGGAGGGCCCCGGCCTTGATCGAGTAGAGCGGGATCTTCTCGGAGGGCTTCCCACAGGAAACGGCGAGGCCCAGGAGGGCAGAGAGGAGAATTACTTTAGTCATGGAGCTAGGATAGCAAACTCCGGCGGCCACCAGAAGGGGGAAGAAGTTTCTTTAGCCTTTTAGTCCGGAACTCGCGAACTCCAGGAGCTCCGCCTCGGTCCCCTCGAAGACGATCTTCCCGCGCTGGTTCCGGAGGGCCTTCTGGTAGAACGGATCGTAGTAGTCCGTGAGCAGGGTCGTGACCCATTCGGCGTGGTGCCGGGCCTCCAGCGGCTGCTGGTAGGCGCGGGTGATCTGGTCCTTCAGGAGCTGGCCCTTGCTCTTCCCGAGGCGGCGTTCGATCTTGTCGATGCCGCTGAAGAAGAACTCCGGCGTCGAGGGCCTGATGTAGTCCTCGAAGATGTTCCGGATCCGCGTGTCCAGGTCGACCTTGAGGACCGCCAGCGGGGCCTCCCGCATGGAGGAGAAGAACCGCAGGGGGATGGTGAGCTTCCCGAGGGTGACGCTCTCGTCCTCCACCCAGACGGGGAGGGCCCGGTCGCGCAGGAGATCCGCGGCCAGGAGGTTCTCGAAGGTCACCTGGCTCGGCTGCTTTCCATTCTGGCCGAAGGCCGAGCCCCGGTGGCTCGCGTGGCCTTCGATGTCGATGTGCCGAGGGATCTTGAGCAGCACTCTGGTCTTCCCGCTCCCCGTGAGGCCCCCGATGCGGATGAGCGCGGGGAGGGGCGCGTCCTGGAGTAGGGAGAGGAAGAAGGTCCGCATGCGCTTGTAGCCGCCCGCGATGGGCGCGCGCTCGATCCCTCGTTCTTTGAGCCACCGGCAGGTGATCTGGGAGCGAAGGCCCCCGCGGAAGCAGTAGACCTGCGCCGTTGGATGCGCTTGGATGAAGCGGACCCAGTCGCGGATCCGGCCCTCTCTCACCTCGCCGCTCACCAACCGGTGCCCGAGATCGATGGCCTCTTCCTGGCCCTGGGCCTTGTAGCAGGTACCCACCTGCGCGCGCTCGTCGTTGTTCATGATCGGAAGGTTCGCGGCGCCGGGGAGGGAGCCGTCCTCGAACTCCACCGGCGCCCGCACGTCGATGAGCGGAGTGTGGCTCCGGAACAGCTCGGTGAGGTAGGGATCAGTCCACGAAGACATGGAAGGATTCCCGGGGGATGACGGTGCCGATCGCCGCCGTCCCCGGGAAGTTCTCCGCGAGCTTGCCGACGACCTGGGCGGCGACCTCCGGGGCCACGGAGAGCAGGAGGCCTCCGCTGGTCTGCGGATCGAAGTGCACCAGCCGCTCCAGCGAGCTCACACCCGCGCCGAAGGAGATCTTCTCCCGGGTGTAGGCCTCGTTACTGGCGTGGGCCTTGGTGAGGAGCCCTTTCTCGAGGCACGCGATGGTCTTCTTGAAAACGGGGAGCTTGCTCTGAGAGAGCTTCAGCGAGACTCCCGAGGCGAGGGAGAGTTGGAACGCGTGCCCGGCGAGGCCAAAGCCGGTGACGTCCGTGGCCGCGTGGACCGCGCGGAGTTCTTCCGGAGTGAGGAAGTCGATGGCGTTGTTGATCCGCTTCATGGAAGCGATGGCCTCGGCGGCCTCCGCCTCCGGGAGCTCCTGCCGTTTGATCCCCGCGCAGATGGTGCCCGTGCCGAGCGGCTTGGTGAGGACGAGCACGTCGCCGACCTTCGCGGTCTGGTTGGTCCAGAGCTTCTGCGGGTGGATGGTCCCCGTCACGGAGAGGCCGAACTTTAGAGTGTCGTCGTCGATGGAGTGCCCGCCGACCAGGGAGGAGCCGGAGCGGGTGATCACGTCGCAGGCCCCCTGCAGGACTTCCTGGATGACCTTCTGGTCGAGCACCGCCAGCGGGGCCGCCAGGATCGCCATGCAGGTCTTGGGCTTCCCGCCCATGGCGTAGACGTCGCTCAGAGCATTGGCGGCGGCGATGGCACCGAAGTCGGCCGGCGAATCCACGATGGGGGTGAAGAAGTCCAGGGTCTGGACCAAAGCGGTTTCATCGTTTATCTTGAAGATGGCCGCATCATCGAAGTGAGACCCGTCCACCTCGACCCCGGGGATGACCGGAGGGAATTTTATCCCGCTCAGTATTTCTTTGAGGATCAGCGCAGGAACCTTCGCGGCACAGCCGCCTTTCTTAACAGTCTGGGTAAGTTTCATGTGGCGATCCTACCAAGTCCCGGTCTTTCTTCCAATACCTCCGAACTCAGTTATTTTGAGATTTTTTCGCCCCGGATACCTGTTGCTTCATTCGGAGCGCAATCATTACTATAACTTATGGAGAATTTGTTAGCGGCTCCGGACTACGCCCTGATCAGACTCATCTTCGAACGTTCCATGGCCGTTCTCTACTTCGTCGCCTTCGCCTCCGCCCACAACCAGTTCCCGGCACTCCTCGGAGACGAGGGCCTCCTCCCGGTGAAGGAGTACCTCCGGTACGCGGACATGAGACGCGCGCCGAGCCTGTTCCACGGGAAGTACTCCGACCGGATCCTGAGGCTCGTCACGGTCTTCGGGATGGGCCTCTCGCTCCTCCTCGCGGCCGGCCTCTTCTCCGGCGCGCCCATCGTCTTCCACCTGCTGGCCTGGCTCGTGCTCTACGGGCTCTACCTTTCCATCGTGAACGTGGGCCAGGAGTTCTACGGCTTCGGCTGGGAGACCATGCTCCTCGAGGCGGGGTTCTTCACGGCCTTCATGGGCCCGACCTGGGTCACCCCGTCCTGGATCCCCATCGTGGTCCTCCGGTGGATGCTCTTCCGAACGGAGATGGGAGCGGGGCTGATCAAGCTGCGCGGCGACCCGTGCTGGAGAGACCTCACCTGCCTCTACTACCACCACGAGACCCAGCCCCTTCCCAATCCCCTGAGCCGCTTCTTCCACCACGCGCCCAAGTGGGTCCACCGGAGCGGTGTGGTCTTCAGCCACTTCGTCCAGCTCGTCGTCCCGCTGGGGCTCTTCCTCCCGCAGCCGGTGTCCATGGTCGCGGGCTCCCTCATCATCCTCCACCAGCTGGTCCTCGTCGTGAGCGGCAACTACTCCTGGCTCAACTGGCTCACCATCGTGCTCGGGATCCTGGCCTTCCGGGATCCGACGCCGGCGGTGGGCCTCGCACCCATCCCCGCGTGGTTCGTGGCCGTGCAGCTGGGGGTCGGCGCGCTGGTTCTCTTCCTGAGCTACCGGCCCTTCATCAACCTCTTCTCGAAGAACCAGCTCATGAACTACTGCTGGAACCGCTTCCACCTGGTGGGCGCGTACGGGGCCTTCGGGAGCGTGACCAAGGAGCGCTACGAGATCAACCTCGAAGGCACGAGCGAAGCCTCCGTCACCGAAGAAACCAGGTGGGAAGAGTACACCTTCAAAGGCAAGCCGGTGAAGCTCGACCGCCTGCCGCCGGTGGTCGCTCCCTACCACCTCAGACTGGACTGGATGATCTGGTTCCTGCCCCTCACCGTCTTCGTCTCCGGAAACCAGATCTACGTCCGCGGACACGAGGTCTGGTTCCTGCGGCTGATGATGAAGCTTTTGACCAACGAGGAGAAGATCCTGCGGCTCTTCAAGGAGAGTCCCTTCACGGACGCGCCCCCGAAGTTCGTCCGGGCGAGCTTCTACCGCTACTGCTTCACCACGACGGAAGAGTACCGGCAGAGCGGGAACCTGTGGAAGCGCACTAAGCTCGGGGAATTCCTGCCCGCCATTTCTCTGAAGAGCTTCCGCGGATCATAACTAGAAGTAGCGGCACTGGAGCTCGCCCCGGGGTCCCGTGAGGAGCTTCGCCGGAAGGTTGAAGGGGACGGGGTAGTTGGTCTCAAGGCCATGGCCCGCGGCAAGTCCCCGCAGCACCGGGTACGGAGCCTTCTGGGCGAACCTCCGGAGGGCGGTGAGGGTGTAGTCCTTCCCGTCTTCCTCTTCGCCTTCGGTGAAGTCTCCGAAGACGATGGCCTTGAGCTTCTTCTGGAGCACTCCCGCCTGAGTCAGGTGCTCGAGCATGCGCTCCACCCGGTACCCGCGCTCCGCCACGTCTTCGATGAAGAGGATCTTGCCGGAGGCTTCGAGCTCCCAGCTCGTCCCGATGGAGGCCTGGAGCAGGCTCAGGTTACCGCCGGTGATGGGGGCGCTGATCTCCTCGGGAACCTTCGCGGCGGCGTTGAGGGGGACGAGCTTCTTGAAGGTCTTCGTGGTGGTCTCCCCGAAGAGCACGGACCGGAGGAGCTCCCGGTCGGCCGAAGCCGCCGCGGTGGGGGAGAACTGGCAGATGTTGCGGCAGTGGATGGTGGGCCAGTTCCACCGCTGGGTGAAGAAGAGATGGAGGGCGGTGATGTCGCTGAAGCCGAGGAAGATCTTATTCTTCTTCGGGGGCCTGAGCTTTTTCAGGTGGGGGATGAGCCGCATGCTCCCGTAGCCTCCGCGCAGGCACCAGATGGCCTTCGACTCCGAATACAGGGCCGCCGTGAGGTGCTCCAGCTGGATCTCCAGGGGCGCGGAGAAATAGGCGTCGGGCTTCATGATGTTCTTCTGAACCCGCGGGATGAGCCCCTGTGCCCGAAGCCACGCGGTCCCGTCCTCGAGCTTCGCAGCGGTCGAGTGGGACGCCGGTGCGATGACATCCACCACGTCCGATGCCTCGAGGAAATCCCAGCTCTTATGTTTCAAAGCCATGACGGTATTCTAGACTCCCGAGGCTGTAGATTCAACGAGAATAAGCATGACTAAGCCGGCGACTTTTCTTAGTATGCTACCCATGTCATACCTCATCATCTTCGCTAGCATTTTCTGCTCCACCATCCTCCGCGCCCAGGAGCTCCGGCTCGAATCCATCGAAGTCAGTGAGCGCCTCATCAATGCGCCTCCGCACGACTTCTCCGCGGGGACGTCGCTCCTCTCCGGAAAGGAGCTCCAGAAGCGTCGGCAGACGAGCGTGGGAGAGACCCTGCAGACGGAGGCGGGGGTTTCCAGCACGAGCTTCGGCCCGAGCTCCAGCAGGCCCGTGGTCCGGGGGCTCGAAGGGGAGCGGGTCAAGATCTTCCAAAACAGCCTAAGCTCCCTGGACGCCTCCGGGCAGAGCTTCGATCACGCGATCCCGGTGGACGTCCTCACCCTGGAAGAGGTGCAGATGATCCGCGGGCCCGAGGCCCTGCTCTACGCACCGTCGACGGTGGGCGGGGTGATCAACCTGGTCACCAGTCGCATCCACACCAGTTTCGAAGAAGGCCTCTACTCGAAGTTCCTGGTGCAAGGGGAGAGCGTGAACGATGGCCTATCCACCGGGGCCCACGTCAACTACGGGAAAGAAAACTGGGTCTTCCACGTGGACGGCGCCACCCGGAACCTCGGCGACCAGCGCATCCCGGGCTACGCCCGTTCCTCGCGGCTCCGGCGAACCGAACCCGGCGGTCCGAAGGGGAAGCTCCCCAATAGCTATAACCAGCAGGACAACGCCGCCGTCGGGGTCTCGAAGATCTTCAACCGGGGGTACGCGGGAGTCTCCTACAACTTCTTCAACACCAACTACGGTTCGGTGGCGGAACCGGACATCAGCATCGACATGACCCAGAACCGGTTCGAACTCCACTCGGAGGACCGGCCGGAGACGAACTTCATCCGGAAGGTCCGGCTCAAGTCCGCCCAGTCCCACTACCACCACAGCGAACTCGAAGGTGGGGTCACCGGGACGGAGTTCAAGAACGTCGGAAACGAGACCCGGCTCGAAGGGGAGAATAAATCAGGAGACGTCCACGGGACCACCGGCATCCAGACCCAGTACTTCGACTTCAGCGCCGTGGGGGAGGAGGCCTTCCTCCCGAAGAGCCGCAACGAGAAGATCGCCGTCTTCACTCTCCAGGAAGTCGACCTGGGAAGGAACGCCTACAGCCTCGGCCTGCGCCTCGAGAACAACCGCATAAAGAAGAAGGCCGACGACACCCTCCCCGCGCAGAGGAAAGAGTTCCTGGGCCAGAGCGCCTCCCTCGGACACCGGTACGACTTCACCAAGGAAGCCTCCCTGAGCTCCACCCTGTCCTACACCGAACGGGCACCGAACTTCCAGGAGCTCTACGCCCTCGGAGCCCACATGGCCGCGGGGACCTTCGAGACCGGGAACAGTTCCCTCCGGAAGGAAAGGGCCACGGCACTCGAGGTAACCTACTCGGAATCGAGCCGGAGGCATGCCATCAAGGCCAGCGCCTACGCGCAGAGGTTCGCAGACTACATTTCCATGAACCCCACCGGGGAACTGGATCAGACACCCGGCTGCGCTCCGGACTGTCTCCCGGTCTTCGTCTACCAGCAGGTGGACGCGCTCTTCTGGGGACTGGACCTGAGCTACCGCCGCGAACTCGCCGAGCTCCGGAAGGGGACCCTGGAGCTCCTCTCGAAGGCCGACGTGGTGAGGGCGAAGGACCTGGACACGGGTTACAACCTCCCGCGGATCTCCCCGCCGCGCCTGACCCTGGGCCTGGAGTACGGGAAAGACAACTGGTCCGTGGACGGCGAAGCCCAGTACGTGGCCGACCAAACCAAGCTCGCACCCAACGAAACCAAGACCGACGCCTACGTGCTCACGAACCTCGGCGGAGCCTACCGCTTCGTCGGCGAACGGTCCTCGCTGAACCTCTTCGCGCGGGTCCGGAACCTCTTCGACGCCGAGGCGAGGAGCCACGTGTCCACCTTAAAGGAGATCGCGCCCCTGCCGGGGAGGAACTTCATCGCCGGAGCGGAAGTCCAGTTCTAAAGGAGGCGCTGTGGAAAGAAAGCTCATCAAGATCCACCGGGGAACCCGGGATGACATCGCCGATCTCAAGACCACCAGGGCCCTGCCGACCGAACGCTTGCCGCACCTGGATCCCTTCCTCTTCTTGAACCACCACGGGCCCCAGGTGTATCCGCCGGGGAACCACGGCCTTCCCTTCGGCCCGCATCCGCACCGAGGGTTCGAGACGCTCACGGTGATCCTCGACGGGGACATCCTCCACGCGGACTCCGCCGGCCACGAGAGTGTGATCAGAGGGGGCGGCGTCCAGTGGATGACCGCGGGGTCCGGGTTGATCCACTCCGAAACGTCGTCCAGAGATTTTAGAAAGGCCGGAGGCCCCCTGGAGATCCTCCAGCTGTGGATCAACCTTCCCGCCAAGCTCAAGCTGACCGAGCCCCGGTACGTGGGCCTCCAGAGAGAGGAGGTCCCCCGGGTCACCGGCGCGGGGTACGAGGTCCAGGTCATCTCCGGAAGCTTCCGAGGGACCCCGGGATCAATCAAGAGCCTCACCGGCATCGAGATGTCCACCGTCTTCCTGGAGGCAGGAGCTTCGCTCACGCTTCAAGCACCCGAGGGGCGCAGAGTCTTCTTCTACGTGGTCCGTGGGGAGGTCCGGATCGGGGACGAGGAGGTCCGGGGGTTCGAGCTCGCGGAATTCTCCGCCGAGGGAGAGGACATCACTCTAAGGGCCCTGAGCAAGACAGTGGTCTTCTTCGGACACGGAGAGGTCATCGGAGAACCCGTCGTCTCCTACGGCCCCTTCGTCATGAACACCGAGCAGGAGATCCGCCAGGCGATCCGCGACTACCAGAGCGGAAGGTTCCGCTGACTACTGCTCGAGGGTTCCGCTCTGTTCTCTCTCCACCGAGAGCTTGGACTCCACGGCCTTGAGGGCCGCGAGGCAGATGGAGAGGGCCGCGCTCTCGGTCACCGCCGCTCCGGCGTTGGCGAAGTCTCCGGCGCTCAGGTACTTGATAAAGTCCGCGGGAGAAGCGAAGCCGTCCTTCTCGCCGGCGAGCGCGAACCACGAGCCGCCTTCGATCGGGATCAGGGAGACGTTCATCTTGATGGCCACGTCGAAGGCCGCGCCGATCTCTTTGGAGTACTCACGCAGCGGGCGCTCCCCGGCGGGGGTCTTCTCGGTGGGAACCTTTCTCTTGATGAAGACTTCGTGATCGAAGATGTGCTTTGCGATCAAGGTGTCTACTTCGCGGCCTGGTCTCATGGGAAATCCTTTTTTTAGATTAGTTGTTCGCCGGGGCGTCTGCTGGTCTGTCCGGTGTGCTTGCCGGAGGAGTGTCAGTCGCGGGGGTCGCCGAAGGAACTACGGCCGGAGCTGATTCCGTTGGTCGGGATTCGGCCGGTCTGGGTTCCGTTGGTGTTGATTCTACTGGTCTAGATTCCGTAGGTCTAGATTCAGTTGGCCGAGATTCTGTCGGTCGAGGTTCTGTCGGTCGGGATTCTGTCGGTCGGGATTCTGTCGGTCGGGATTCCGTAGGTCTAGATTCAGTTGGCCGAGATTCCGTCGGTCGAGATTCCGTCGGTCTCGGTGTAACTGGAGCAGGTGTCACAGGCTCCGGGGTCACCGGTGCCGGAGTCAATGGAGTCGTACTAGATCCGCCGGACGGTGTCGGTTCCGTCGTCGACGGTGCCGGACGCTCAGGCGTCACTGGCGCAGAGGGCCTGGTGGCCGGGACGTCGTCCTCGTCTCCGTAGTTAGACGATCCACCGGCGGAACCCGCCGCCGTCGTTCCGTTGCTAGTGACTTCCGGAGGGCGGGTGGAAGCCCCGGGGATGAACCCGTCACTTGCGCCGCTCGATCCGCCCACGGAAGTTCCTTCCGGGACGGGGATGTCGGTTTCGTCGTCGTCGACCTCCCCGGGAACCTTGGTGATCTTCGTGATCACGCCGCAGGCGATGGGGAGGGTTTGGAAATTGGCAAGACCCCGGCGAGACGCGACGGTCGCGGGGAGGTTCGCGCTCTCCGGGACACCCTGGATCACGACCACCCGGCCAACCAGGTTGAAGACCGAATCTCTCGGGAGGTTCACCATGTCATCCTCAAGGTTGATGTCTTCTTCCTTGAGGTCCGCGAGGAACTTATCGAAGGACGCCGACTCGTAGTAGAGGAAGCTTCCGTAGTCGTCGGCGGCGTTGAAGAGTCCGGCCTCCATCCGCTGGGAGCTGATGTCTCCGTCCAGAGGGATGAGGATCGGGCCCGTGACCTTGAGGCTCTCCTGGTAGTCGATGAAGCCGTCTCTGTTCAGGTCATCCGCTTCCGTCGGGCAGGCCTTCCCGACGTGGACGTACTGGGCGTAGGCGATGGATGCGGGGCCACCGGTGAGCCGCACGTCGGCGGTGATCTCGTCGAAGTCCCTGGCGAAGGTGAACGCACCGGTCGGGTTCCCCGAGGCCTGCTTGTTGAGCGGATTCAAGACGGCGATGTAGGCGCCGCTCATCTCGAGCTCCACGGCCACCGGCTCGACCTCTGTCTGGGGTTTTGTCTTCGGCGCCGAGGAGCCGCCGCCGCCGCCGCCGCAGGAGGCGAGGAGGGTCAGGACTGAGAATGAAAGAAGTAGCTTATTCATAACTCTGGGAACTCCGTAAGTTTAGAGGGTGACGTCGAAGGCGTCGAAGAAGGCTTGCTTCACTTCGGCCTCGATCCAGTTGTTCCGAACGACCCCCTTGGTCTCCATCTGCTCGAGGTCCACGGGCTGGTAGTAGTACATGCTCGACTTCATGAGGAAGCAGGAACCGGACTCGGGGTAGTTCGCGTGGTCCGAGTACTTGGTGACCACCGGGCAGTCGGACTTATCCTGGATGAAGAAGTCGGTCCACTGCTTGACCTTCACCGGGCCCCGGTGCGGGAAGTACTTCCGGTCCATGACCCGCTCCCGCACCTTGCCCTCGTCCACCACGTGGACGTAGGGAGCGATGTGGAACCACCAGCCGAACTTGTGCTTCCGGATGTACTTCCGGGAGAAGAAGAGCCAGACCTTGGAAGAGTAGAGGTCCCGCTTGGTGCGCCAGTCGTAGGCCCAGACGTGGGCGCGCATGTAGCACTGGGAGTCCTTGTCGTTGTACTTCGTATCGAAGAAGAAATCCTTGGCGACGGCCATGGACGGCAGCACGGAGGGGACGTACTCGGTCTGCAGGCTCTTGTTCACCGCCGCCGTCCCGAGCGTGACCTTGAACGGGGCCCGGGCCTTCTCGACGTCGATGACTTCTTGCTCGTCGCTCAGGGTGACCTTGAGCCAGCTCCCGAAGGCCTTCGCGGTT
>SXUH01000457.1 GCA_005791855.1 Bdellovibrionales bacterium | reverse complement strand
GCGCCGGTGAGGGTGGCGGCGTCGATGATGTACTGCGGGTTCTGGTCACAGGCGTAGTCGAGGGCGTCGCCGAGGATGAGCCGGCCCTCCGCGTCCGTGTTGAGGATCTCCACGGTCTTCCCGTTCCGGGCGGTGACGACGGCGTCCGGGAAGGTCGCGAGCGAGTTCACGGCGTTGTCGGTGAGGGCCATGATACACGTGATCTTGATCGGAGCCTTCTCGAGCACGGCGGCCCGGAACGCGCCGTAGACCGTGGCCGAGCCACCCATGTCGTTCTTCATCCCGGCCATGTTCGCCCCCGGCTTGAGCGAGTAGCCGCCGGTGTCGAAGGTGATCCCCTTGCCGACGAGGGCCACGTGCTTGGTCTTCGCCGTCGCCTTCGCGGGCTCGTAGGTGAGGTGGATGAGCCTCGGCTCGTAGGCCGAGCCGGAGTTGACGGAGAGGAACATGCCCATCTTCTCTTTCTGGATCTGGGCCTTGTTGAGGATCTTGATCTTCACGCCCTTGAGGTTCTTCCGCACGTCGGCTTCGACCCGGCGGGCGTACTCCTCGGAGTGGAGGACGTTCGGAACTTCGTTCACGAAGTCCTTGATGACGGAGATCGACTCGCCGATGTTCTTCGCGGAGGCGAGGGCCTTCTCGAGCTTCCCGGCGTTCCGCTTCTCGACGTGCGCGAGGACGACGGTGAGCTCCGGGGCCTCCGGCTTCTTCGACTTGTAGAGGTCGAAGGAGTAGTCGGTGAGGTAGAGCGTCTCCGCGATCACCCGGCAGGCCTCGACCTCGTCCCGGAGGGTGTTGAAGCCGGGGACGTCGATGGCGATGGTCGCGTACTTGTTCTGCTTATTGCTCTTGAAGGTCTTCGCGATGGTCTTCCGCAGATCCTCCGCCTTGAACTTCGCCTTGTCGCCGAGGCCCACGACCCAGACGCTCTCGCCGGTCGCACCGGTGAAGGAGAGGACCTCGTCCTTCCCGGCCTTGAAGTTCTTGTAGGCCCGGAGGTTGGTGAACTCTTCTTTCAAACCGCGGTCCACCCAGTGGTCGATCGAGACCGTCGTCTCGACGGTCGCGGTCTTCGCCTTCGCGGCCCCAGCCTTCTGGAACGCCGTGAGGACCTTGAGGTCCGCGCCTAAGAATTTGTCACCCACCGGATCGAGTTTGAGTTGCATGAGAGCTCCTTTTATTAGTCCCAATATACTGCCATTTCTTGAATGAAAGGTGAACTTGGAGTACCTTCTTATTTATGAAACTTTTACTGCAACGCTATCTCGCGGCACAGTTCATCATGCCCCTGATCGTCAGCACGATCTTCTTCATCTGCTTCCTCATGACCTTCGAGCTCTTCCGGTTAACGGAACTGCTGGTAACCAGAGACATTTCTTTCTGGTTCATCTTCGGCCTCCTCGGGAACATCGCCCTCTCCTTCATGCCCCTGTCCCTGCCGATCGCAGTGTTTTTCTCAACTATTTACTGCGTGAACAAGCTCTCCAGTGACTCCGAATATATCGCCATGCGTGCTGGTGGGCTCACGAAGTTCCGCATCCTCCTGCCGTTCCTGCTGGTGGCGAGCCTCCTGACCATCGGAGTGTACCAGCTCAACCAGAACGTCATCCCGCAGTCGAACAAGGAGTTCAAACGGAAGATCAACTTCCTCACTTCCAGCGGGGCCCTCGCGGGCATCAAGCCGGGCCAGTTCTTCACCCTGATCCCCAACGTGACCCTCTTCGCGTCCCAGGCCTCGAAGTACGGTAGGAACCTCCAGGAGGTCTTCCTGCACCTGACGGAGAAGACCGGCGCGAGCAAGGCGATCTTCGCGGAGAAGGGGGAGCTCCTCTTCGAGCGGCACGCCAAGGACCTCACGGAGAAGATGACCCTGACCCTCTACAACGGCAACATCGTTGGCCAGTCCAAGGATAGCAACCTCGAGAAGATCCTCTTCACCAAGTACATCTTCCCCGTGTCCCAGAGCCACTTCGACGACCGGTTCGGCGTGAAGGAGAACATGATGACCTCGGAGGAGCTGGAGGGGACCCTCGACATGACCCTGAAGGAAGCCGAGAAGAAGTACAACTGGAACCGGAAGGAGCTCTTCAACGCGAAGTACGAATACTGGAACCGGAAGAACGGCGCCTTCATCTGCTTCATCTTCTGCTTCCTGGGATTCACCCTGGGGGTCACGGGGAACCGGGGGAAGTCGAAGAACTCGGGCCTCGTGGGCCTCCTGTGTCTCCTGATCTACTACACCCTGTACTTCTCGCTGGTCAGCGTCGCGAAGAAGGAGATCATCCCGCTACCGCTCGGAGTGTACTTCCCGGCGACGGTGCTTCTTTTCCTGGGGTTCTGGTTCTACCGCAAGCTCGACTGGCAGTCCTAGAGCCTTTCACAAAGCCGCAATCTCCGGCGTTGCCTTCGTCGATCCTCCCTGCGGCGTACAGTAGTACGCCTCAGTCGTCATTCCTCGTCGCCTTGGATCTTACGATTTTGTGAAAGGCTCTATTCCGCCGGCTTCTCGGCGGCCTTCTTCCGCTTGGCGAGTTCGGTCTTCTCGAGTTCCATGCGCTTGATGTAGTCTTCCGCCGCGTAGAGGATGTCGTCCTGCGCCTTCGGGAAGAGCGGCAGCACGTACTTCTCCGCCGCTTCCTCCGGGAAGATCAGGCTCTTCACCCCGGCCTTGTTGGGGGTCTCGATGAGGAAGTTATTGTAGAAGATCTTGGTGACGTTCACGTTCCCGAGGAAGACGCGGATGTCGTTGCCCTGGAGGAAGAGGTCCTTCCCCTGGTTGATGATGACGCTCTCGATGGGGTTGTTATCGATCTTGTAGCTCAGCCAGGTGTTCCCGGAGACCGCGCGGATGTAGACGTTCTGGAGGTCCGAGTTCATGGAGCTCTTGATCTCCGGCGGGAGGATCTCCGGGTCGTTGTTCTCCGGGGCGTCCATCTTCACGGTGAAGAGCTGTTCGTTGATCTTCTTGAAGTTCACGTCCGGGAAGTTCCTCTCGATCTCCATCTCCGGCTTCACTTCGACGACCGGAGCCGGGGGCGGGGTGGCCGGCGCAGCGGGGGTGGCCGGAGCGGCGGTGGTCGCGGGAACCGCCGGCGTGGCCTGGGTGGCCGGAGCGGTGCTGGTCGCAGCCGTTCCCTCTGGCTGGGTGGCCTGGGTCTTCGGCGGCTCGGCCTTCGCGGGTTCCTTCACCAGCGCGGAGCTCGACTCGATCTTCGGACCGAGGTCCTTCCCCTGCTGGGTGTCGACTTCACTCTCGATGACCGAGGAGATGATCTTGTACCCGCCGACGAAGAGGAGGACGACGAGGGCGAAGATCGCAAGCGGCAGGAACGACTTCGTGTGCTCGATGATGGTCTCGCCGCTGTCGATGACCTCCGCCGGGGTGGGCCCGGTCGGCGCCTGGTTCTTGTACGCGTTGGCGCTGACGAAACCGTCCGACGCCTTCCCGGTGCCCTTTGGCTTGGTGTGGTTCAGGGCCGGGAAAGGTTTCCCGAGGACGGCCAGGTAGGTAGCTTCCATCTTCGCGATGGCTTCGTCGATCGGGCTCCCGATGACCTTCACGTAGCTCGTCACGAAGCCCTTGATGTAGGCGGCGCTCGGCATGTGCTCGTAGTCGTTGGTCTCGAGGGCCTTGAGGATGTTGACGCTGATCTTGGTTTTCTGCGAGAGCTTCTCCAGAGAGTAGTTCTTCTCCGTCCGCTTCTGCCGGAGGTAGTCGCCGAGGAGGCCCTGGACGGCGCTCCCGGAAGTCGTCTTTTCGTTCGATTCTTGATTATTCATTTAACCGTCCTTGGAATTAGAATTCTGGGGTCTCGAGGGCCCGGGCCGCGTGGTCCTGGGTCCGGCTCCGGGTTTCGATCTCGGTGATCTCCGTGGCCTTCGTCCGGGCCTTCACCGCGAAGTCGGTCTTCTTGAACCGCGTCTCCACTTCGTCGAGCTTGATCCGGGCCTCGTCGAACCGGCGGAGCTCGATGAGGGTCAGGGCCTGGTAGTACTGGGGCGCCGGGGATTCGTAGCAGGTCCCCATGCCGGCCTCCTTGAAGTTCCGGAGAGCGGTGTTGAACTGCCGGCGGTTGAACTGGAGGAGGCCGAGCTGGTAGTAGGAAGGGCAGAAGTTGTCGTCTTCCTTGATGGACTTCTTGAAGTAGTTCTCCGCGGAGACGCTGTTCTTCTTGTACTGCGCCTCGATCACCCCGAGGTTGTAGAGCGTGCGCGCCTGCTTGTCGTAGGTGAGGTCCTGGAGGACTTTCTTGTAGAGCGCTTCGGCGTCCCGGACCTTCCCTTCCCGCAGGTAGATCGACGCCATGTTCACCTTCGCGTCGGAGTTCTTCTCGTCGTGCTTCAGGACCTCGGCGAGGTGCCGGAGGGCCATGTCCTTCTGGCCCTTGAAGTAGTAGGCCATCCCGAGGTTATTGAGGATCTCGGGGTTCTTCGGGTCGAGCTCGTTGGCCTTCAGCAGGGCCTTGAGGGCGTCGGTGTACTGCTTCTGCATCAGGCTCTGGGTCCCCGCGGAGTAGTAGAGCTCGGCCTGCTTGTTCTTCACCTTCGCGGAGTTGGACGCGCAGGCCGCGAGGAGCAGCAGGGAGACGACGGTCGCGATCGGGGAACAGGTTCGGGAGACGGTTCTAAGCATGGGTTCCTGCCTCTTGATAGGTATACGAACAATTCTAAGATCGGCCGGCGTTTTTGTAAAAAGAAATTAACCTTTTCTCTCTAGAATGATGAAAGACTCGAAGTGGAAGGTGGAGGGGAAGAAGTCCACCAGGTAAACTTTTTTGATCTCGTAGTCGGATACTCCCTGCACGTCCCGGACCAGCGTGTGCGGATCGCAGCTCACGTAGGCGACGGTCTTCGGCCGGAGCTCGGCGAGCCAGCGGGGGAGGTCCTTGAAACCTGAGCGGGGCGGATCGAGGATGAGGGTGTCGAGCTGGTCCAGGGATCTCCTCCGCAGTTCCTGCTTCACGTTCCGGAAGGCGCCGTCGGCGTAGAGATTCTGGTTGAAGAATTCCCTTCCTTTCGAGTCGGGATAGACGTCGACGCACAACCGGCGAGAAGGACTCAGTGGCTGCGAGAGGTTCCCGTTCCCACCGAAGAGGTCAAGTACCGCGCCGGCGCTCGCGCCGACGGTCTCCTGCAGGAGCTGGAGCAGCTTCTGGTTCATCTCCTGGAATACCTGAGTGAATCCTCCCTCGGCGTAGGGCCTGTTCCAGCTGACCTTGAGCGCGGCCTCGGTCTGGTAGATCTCCACGTGCCCGCGGGCCGGGCCCCGGGGGACTTCTCTCTCCCAGGCCGCGTCTCTGTAGAGCCGCCGGAGCTCCGTCCCCACGGAGTCCACGCCCATCAGGCAGTTCGGGACGGGGACGATCTTCCCGAGCTGGTGGTCGAAGTACCCGAGGGCCCGCTCCTGCAGATCGTAGTGCAACTGGAGGCGGTTGCGGTACCCGAGCCGCCGGAGGGCCGGGACCACGATGACCTCCGGGATGACGAGCTTGCGGAAGAGCTTCTCGAGAGCGCCCTTCTTGATCCGGAGCTCCTCCGGGTAGTCGACGTGCAGGTAGTGGCAGGAGGGGCAGGCGTCGAAGTGCGGGCAGACGGGGGGGATCCGGAGAGGGGAGGCTTCCGCCAGCCGGGCGATCCGGCCGAAGGCCACGCCCTTCTTCTCTGACAGGATGACCGCGTCCCCCGCGTCTCCCGTGATCGTCTTTGCAATAAAAGTTATTTTTTCCGTTTCCTTGCTGACCCCCTGTCCCAGGCTATCCATGCTGCTTATCTTGAAGGGGGTAGAACGTTTTGGTGCCATTAACAATTCCTATGATTTTTAACAAAGTCGCGTAAAATTAGCCCATGAATCATATTATGGGAAGATTGCCGTTAGCGCTCGAATTTTTGGTCAACGGCTTCTTCGTCCTGTTCTATTCCTTCCATAAAACGAACCGCGTCCCGAAGCTCCTCGCCGACATCCCGCTGAAGCTCGTGGCGGAGGCCGCGGTGTGGGTGGTCCCCGTCGTGCTCTTCATCTCCCTCCTCTCGAACTACCTCAAGAGTAGCGGAGTGGAAGACTTCTTCCGCCGGTACATCTTCTCGGTGATCATCTTCGTCCCGGTCCTCATCACCTGGGGGGACATCGAGTTCATCTACTGGCTCTCCGCGGTCCACCTCTTCTCCACCTTCATCTCCTTCTACGAGAAGGAGGAGACCGTCACCCAGAACTACATCGGGACCAGCAGCTTCCTCTTCCGCCTGAAGCTCCAGCCCGCCCAGGTGGTGATGCTCTCCTTCGGCGGCTGGATCCTCCTCGGCGCCCTGGTCCTCATCCTCCCGGTCTCGGCCAACCCGGGGAAGGTCATCTCCTTCATCGACGCCCTCTTCATGGCGACCTCCGCGACCTGTGTCACGGGCCTCTCGTCGATCTCCCTCCCGGACGAGTTCAGCGTCTTCGGCCAGATGGTCCTCCTGATCCTCGCGCAGGTCGGGGGCCTCGGGATCATGACCCTGTCCAGCTCGATGGCGGTGATCATGGGGAAGAACCTCCAGATGCGCGAGCAGGTGATCATGCAGGACGTCCTCGACGCCTCGAGCTCCGAGGAGCTCATGGGCCTCATCGGAGACATCATCCGCTACACCTTCGTCATCGAGTTCGTCGGCGCGATGGTCCTCACCATCGGCTTCTACCAGGAGGGTTTCGAGATCGGCCAGTCGCTCTACTTCGGCTTCTACCACTCGATCATGGCCTTCTGCAACTCCGGCTACGCCCTCTTCAACAACAACCTCGAGGACTTCAAGTTCACCCCGCTGATCCACCTGAGCGTGGCGTTCCTGATCATGTTCGGCGGGATCGGCTTCGCCGTCCTCAAGGACATCCAGGGCGTCCTCCGGGAGCGGCGGTCGTTCACCACCCTCTCGGTGCACACGAAGATCGTCCTGAGCGTCAACGTCGCCCTCTGGGCGTTCGGGACGATCTACCTCTTCTTCGGCGAGTTCCTCCACGCCTTCCAGGAGATGGGGATGTGGGAGAAGCTCCAGATCTCCTTCTTCCAGTCGGTGACCACGCGGACCGCGGGGTTCAACACCATCAACCTCAACGCCCTCCATCCCCACAGCATCTACATGATGATCATGCTGATGTTCATCGGCGCCTCCCCGGGGTCCACCGGCGGGGGGGTGAAGACCACGACCTTCGCCGTGCTCCTCCAGTCGGTGACCGCCACCCTCAAGGGGAAGGTGAACGTGGAGTTCTTCGAGCGCCGGGTCCCGCCCCTTACCGTACTAAAATCCATCGCCATCTTCATCATCTCCCTCATCGTCGTGAGCATCGCCGTCCTGGTGATGATGCGGCTCGAGCCGGACAAGAGCTTCCTTGCCCTCTTCTTTGAAGTCGTGAGCGCTTTTGGTACAGTAGGACTAAGCCTCGGAATCACCCCCTTCCTCAGCGTGCTCGGGAAGCTGACCATCGTCCTCACCATGTTCGTGGGCCGGATCGGACCCCTGACCCTCGTCCTCGCGGTGGGAAGTAAGGCTGCCAAACCGAATAAAGTGGAGTACCCTGAGGGTAAAATCTTAATAGGATAACTTATGATCGTAGCTGTCATCGGCCTTGGAACCTTCGGCGCGAAAACCGCCGTCCGACTCTTCGAGAAGGGTGCGGAGGTCCTCGCCATCGACTCGAACCCGGAGCTCGTCGACCGGATCAAGGACCGCGTCTCCCACGCCATCTGCATCGACGTGACTCAGGAGAAGTCTCTCCGGGCCGTGAACATCTCCGACGTGGACACGGCCGTCGTCGCCATCGGGGACAACATCGAGATGAGCATCATGGCCGTGGCCATGCTCCGGAAGCTCGGGGTCGGCCGGGTCGTCGCCCGGGCCACCTCCCAGCTCCACGAGCACGTCCTCCGGGAGATCGGCGCCTCGGAGATCGTGAAGGTCGAGGACGAGATGGGGGAGATCGTGGCCTCGAAGATCGCGGCACCCCACGTCCTCCAGCGGTACAACTTCGCCGCCGGCTACTCGATCGTCGAGCTCAAGCTCGGGAAGGCCTTCGAGGGCAAGACCCTCGTGGAGTCCCAGATCCGGCAGAACTACTCGCTCAACATCGTGGCCCTCCAGAAGCGGGTCCCGTACATCAGCGAAGAGGGGAAGGCCGCGTACCGCGTGATCATCAACGACTCCCCGCTCCCGATGGACGTCATCGAAGCCGACGACGTCGTCGTCCTCGTGGGAAGTGAGAAGAACCTGGACCGCCTGTTCCAGGACCTAGAAGAAGTGTAAACTGGAGTAACTATGCAACTGTCCCTCAAGCGCCGGGTAGCCACGAGCTTCATCATCGCGAACGTCGTCGTGCTCGTGATGGGCTTCACCGTCTTTTTCTTCCTCGACTCCCTGAACAACCAGATCTCGACCATCACCGTGAACTCGAACAAGATCTCGCTCCTGACCGACGAGGTGCGGATCTCCGCGGTCTCCATCCTGAAGATGCAGAAGAAGATCCTGACGACGAGTCCCACCGGGGAGGACCTGAAGCGCCTCGAGAACCTCTGCGAGGGCTTCCAGTCCCAGCTCCAGCGCCTCGACACCTTCTACACCGAGGTCGAGGCCAAGAAGATCATCTCGAAGATGCAGGGGTACGTCGACTCGCTGAAGACCATCGTGAGCAAGTCCTCGCTCTTCTACCGGGACGGCGACGGCCTCTCGACGATCAACGAGCTCACCGACAAGATCCTCGAGGCCTTCTCCGAGTTCCAGGACATCCAGTACTTCCAGAACGAGCAGCGGGACAAGCAGGTGAAGTCGATCATCGGCGAGACCCGGCGGAACATGCTCATCACCCTCATCATCACCTTCCTCGGCACCATCCTCCTCTCCCTCGTCGTCCCGGGGAAGATCGCCATGCCCTTCAAGAAGATCAACGACGCCGTCCGCGAGCTCCAGGAGTGCAACTTCGACGTCTCCATCTACTACGACCTCGACGACGAGATCGGCGAGCTCGCCCGCGAGCTCAACAAGATGATCGTGAACATGAAGAAGTTCGAGCAGCTCCGGACCGACCGGATCTCCGTGGAGCACCGGAAGTTCGACACCCTGGCGAACATGGTGAAGAAGAACATCATGATCTCCAACGCCAAGGGCGAGCTCATCTACATGAACAACCCGATGTACGCCCTCCTCGAGATGCAGTCCGACGACGTGATCAACAAGAACATCACCGACACGCTCATCCCGGATTCGATCGTCGAGACCTTCGAGATCGCCATCAAGCGCCGCTCGAAGATCGAGAACGCCGAGATCACCATCCCGAAGCGGCGGAAGACCGTCGACCCGGCCACCGGGGAGTACGTCTACGAGGACACGGAGGAGGCCTACCACGGCTACGCCAACGTGATCCCGATCCGGGCCAAGGAGTCGAACCTCGACTACTACATGATGATCATCTCGAAGGAAGTCTTCGTCTAGATGGGCCGGGCCATCCTCCTCCTCCTCGTCGTCCTCTCTTCCTGCGCGAGCCGGAAGGAGCTCCCCCAGGTGGTCCCGCTCGGGAAGACCCCGCTCGTCTCCGAGAACGCCGCCGTCGTCTACGACCAGTACTTCCTCCGGTTCCCGACCGCGGGGGTGTTCCAGGCGCACGAGGGCCTCGACGACAAGTTCACCAAGGAGGGGAGCAGCGTCCTCTGCCTCCCGGCGGCCCTCGCCTTCGCCCTCCTCCAGGAGCGGGACATGAATCCGAAGGCGAAGGGCCTCGTCCTCAAGGGGACCTCGGCGGACGGGGCGACCGCGGACGCCAACGTCCTCATCCGCGACCTCGTCGAGTGCACGAAGACCGACCTCGAGAAGGGCACGAAGACCTACAACGCCATCGCCTGCCTCAACCGGATCTTCGCGGCCTCGGAGCTCACCGCCGACATCCACTTCGTCGCCCGGTGGGAACCGGAGAGTGCGACGAAGCTCGACCGCAACGTGAAGCACGTCAACCGCCTCGCGACCCCGGCGGACATCCAGCGCTTCCTCCGGGCCGGGTACAACGTCATCGCGGCGGTGGACTTCTACCAGTTCCAGAAGGGAACCGGCTGGACGATCGGGAAGGGCCACGTCATCAACATCGGCGGCTTCTCCCGGCAGAACTCCTGGCCCCCGGAGCTCCTCAACCTCTACGTCCACGATCCCTTCTTCTCCTTCGACCAGACCGACTACCCCGTCTTCGATTCGGTCCTCATGAGCAAGAGCCGGGTCGAGACGAACCTCGCCTCCTTCACCACGGCCTACTTCCTCGAGGGCTACCCCTTCCCGGGCCTGGCCTCCCGGGTCTTCCTCTCCGAGCTCCTCATTTTTAAAACCCGCTGATTGCCAGATCCGTCGGCATTTCCTATGATCTTCCCATGAAAATCACATTCCTCATCCTGCTCGCCCTCCAGGGCTGCGCCTTCGTTCACCGGCACCAGATCCAGAACGTGGACGGCGACATCCTGGGGCCGGGCGCCCGGCGCTTCGAGTTCCTCCTCTCCGAGATGGGGGTCGAGCTCGCCGAGGGAGCGAAGTGGGTCTCCGTCCTCTCGACCAACAGGAACACCGGCCAGGCGGCGAACTCCGTGGCCGAAGCCGTCGCCCTCTTCCAGATGGGCCCCCGGACCGGGAACCCGGTGTACCGCTTGGACTTCACCGACAAGCTGACCCAGGAGCTCTCGAAGATCTGCGGCGGCGGCCGCGTCTCCTCCCTAACATTTTTACGTGAAACAAATAAGTACCCCGTCGTCAGTGGCGAGATCGTCAAGGTCAGCGGGTACTGCCTCGCAGGAACCAAATGATGAAACTCCTCCTCTCCCTCGCTCTCCTCGCCGCCGCATCTTGTACCCACCTGAACTCCGTCTCGGTGACCTCCATCCCGAAGGACCGGTCCCAGCGGGTCTCGGCCGAACGGTACAAGTTCCTCTTCCTCCTCCTGAACTTCAACAACGACTTCGCCAGCCACATGGAAAAGGACCTGGCCGAGAAGTGCCCTAACGGAAAGGTCGAGGGGATCGTGACGAAGACCGAGATGCTGACCTACTTCCCGCTGATCGCCCACGCCTACAACATCCGCGCCGACGGGTACTGCATCAAGAAGTAAGGTGGAAGAATGAAATACCTAGCCCTCCTTTTCCTTTTGTCGTGCGCCCATTCCTACCACCAAGCCGCGACCGACGTTTCCCTGAACCCGGGGTACAAGTCTGGCCGGACCATCAGCGCGGTCGGGGAGCAGTTCGTGGTCCTGGGCTTCATCAATAACACCGACTACGTCCAGGAAGCCTACGACGACCTGGCCAAGCAGTGCGAGGAGGGGACCGTGTCTCCGCTGACGACCCGGTACTACACGAGCCTGAGTTTCCTCTCCTGGACCAACTACATCAAGCTCGAAGGGATCTGCGTCCAGTAGTTTCCGGTTTACAGTCACCGATCGATGTGGTTGAACAGGGAAAATCCTACCCCGGAGGCCCTGTGAAAAAAACCATCATCATGATCCTTGCAATCTCATCCGTGTGGGCTTCCGCACATGCCCAGAGTGTCCGCTGCCGGGCCTTCGATCTTACCGGGAAGCAGATCATGGATAAGCGCCCTCGGTTATCAGAGGATGGGAAGTTCTACCAGGCGTCGTTCGTCCGAACGGACAAGCCGGCGCCGTACCTCGTCCGGGTCGCGGTGGATGCCGGTGGCCTGAACCACGCGCAGCTCTTCAACGGATTCACCGGCGTCGGGTTCAACGCCAGCGCGACGGCGCTCGGCCGGAAGGTCAGTCTGAATGAATTCAACGCCGGGAACCTAGTCCTGACCGTCGTCTGCGAGATAGAGTAATCTACGGGCGGGGTTCAGAATGGGCCAGAGGAACCTCCGGCCCTGGGATCGACTAAAAGAAATTAGCCTTCGTTGGCCTTCAGATCCTTCGGATTCGACCGCTTCGGAGGGTTGATCTCCTTGCGAGTCCCGCGGTCAGAGGAGTCGATGATCTTGCTCGTGAGAGCGGCGAAGGCGCAGACGTCCTTCAGCTCGGACTCGACCTTGGCGTACTGCTTGTTCACGACGTCCTGTCCTTTCTTGATGAAGTCGTCCTCACCCTTGAGAGTCCCGTCAGCGGCGAAGGCATCGGATTCGATCTCGATGGCCTTGTCTCCTCCGGAGGAGATGGAAACGCTCTCCGGACTGCTCTCGGAGATGTAGGCGCTTCCCGGAGTCGCAACCCAGACGTTACACTTGTACACGGTTTCGCTCGGAGTGTTCTTGTCACTCTTCACGATGGCGACGGTGACGCCCCGGGGATTGATCTGGGAGTAGTCGGTGACCTTCACGGTCTTACAGGATTCCGGAGCGACGATCTTCTGCTTGGTCTTCGCGAACTGGAGCATCTTCTCTCCAAGCCGCATGCATCCCTTGATCCCCGGGCTGGTGACGTAGCGGGAGAGCTGAGCCTTGTGCTTCTGGTTGGCGGAGTAGAGCTGTTCGGTGGAGCTCGGATTTCCCTGGCCGAAAGCATTGGTGTCGATGAGGAAGTGGAACTTGTACGGGTTCGTCTCCTGGGTCTGGGTTTGAGTCTGGGTCTGCGCCTGCGCGG
>SXUH01000456.1 GCA_005791855.1 Bdellovibrionales bacterium | reverse complement strand
GATCTAAGCGTGTTCTGGAGTAATGCCAAGTTGGCCTAAAAGTAATTATAAAATTACGAGGGGTTCGTATTTATTAATTGCTTTTCTTATCAATAGACGTCCAAAAATTTCTCGGCGGACGGAGATGGGGAGGTAGCGGGTAGGGATAGATGAGCTAGGCTTAGTGGTCTGTGTGGTTTCAACCTTGAGTTCGATCGCTCTGAGCTTCTCATCGATCAATGCTTCTAGGATCTCAACTTCGTGCATCTCGCCCCAAGAAGCTTGGAGTTTCTTGATCTTCTCTTGGAGTTTGATACTTATGGTGATCTTCTTGTCTTTCGGTTCCTGAGGCTTGAACTCTTGTTTAAGCTTTCTATTGCTAAGAGCCTCAGCTTTCTTGAGTGCCTCCACTACCTTCGCTGGCTCTTTCTGAATCCCATTATCTTGGATAAAACCTTGCAGCAAAGAAGCATTAGACAGGGAGAGCTGACCAACTTCAATCTTCTCCGCAGCCGCTGGGACAGTCTTAAGCAGTCTCATTGCCTGGATCCTGGTCCACGCTTCGCTTTCGGAATACCCAAGCTCAGCGACAATGTATTTGGACAGAGTTGAATGCCCAAAGTCTACAAAGAGCTTTCGCCTTGAGACTTCCTGCAAATGTTTTAAGAGATTCACCGTGGCAATCTTCTCGGACCTTGATGCTCGAATGGTTTCGCTATGGAGGATCTTGTCGTTGTAGCTTTGAATATTCATATCTTCTTCCTGTGGTTAGAATTTGAAGTAATCTACCACAAGTTTTGAGGAACAAAATCTTCGCTCGAGGATGAGCGAGGAAGCATTATCAATCGGAGGATGAGTCCGGCGCTGAACGAACGAAAGAGACTTCACCTAGATCAAATGACAGGGTCTAGGAAGGAGAATTTTATTTGTTTGGAAGGGCTGTTTTCTAACCCGAATGACGACTATATTCAGAGAAAACAAACTATTTTTCACCACCCAAAGATTTTTCAGGATCGAAATTTTCGGACGTCCGAAAACCTGGCTTCGCTCCCGGCCTCACTCCAGCGGCAGCTCGATGATGAAGTTCGACCCCGACCGCTCCTCGCTCTCGGCCCAGATCCGGCCCCCGTGCTTGGCGATGATGTGCTTGACGATCGAGAGGCCCAGGCCCGTGCCCCGGGAGCTCTCGCGGGAGGCCTCGACCCGGTAGAAGCGCTCGAAGATCCGCTGGATGTGCTCCTTCGAGATCCCCGGGCCCGTGTCGGAGACCATGAGGTAGGCCTTGCCGTCCTTCCGGAAGCTCGAGATCTTGATCGAGAGCTCCGGGCCGCCATACTTGCAGGCGTTGTCCACGAGGTTCGAGAGGACCTGCTCCATCAGCCGGTGGTCGCCCTTGATGGTGGCGAGCCGCAGGTCCTGCTCGAAGCGGATCTTCTTGGCCGGGTAGTTCGCGAGGATGCTCTCGGTGACGGTCTCGACGATCTCCGGGAGGGAGAGTTCCTCGAACCGGATGAGGTTCCGGGACTCGATCACCGAGAGGCTCAGGAGGTCGTTGAAGAGCGAGATCATCCGCTCCGTGTTCGAGACGATCTTCTCCAGGAACATGTGGAGGGACGGGTCGATCTTACTGCCCTGGTCCTGGAGGAGCTGGGTGAAGCCCTTCACCGAGGTGAGGGGGGTGCGGATCTCGTGGGAGACGTTGGCGACGAAGTCCACCCGCATCTGCTCGGTGAGGCGGACCTCGGTGACGTCGTAGAACACGCCGAGGGCCCCGCTGATCCCGCCGGCCGGGGACCGGAGGGGAGTGATGGTCAGGTCGAAGAACTTCTCCGGGAACCGGCTCTCGGGGAAGTTCACGGACTTCAGGGAGACCTCCTTCCCGTCCTGGAGGACGGAGCGGAAGCCCGCGAGGATGGTCTCGTCGCTGAAGGTGTGCCAGATCCGCGGGGTGATCTGCTTCTGGCTGCGCTCGCGCATGAAGTGCTTCCGGAAGTTCGAGTTGTAGAAGAGGACGGTCTCGTACCTGTCGATGGCGATGATGTCGTCGTGGATCGACTCGAGGATCGCGGCGATCTTCTCGTTCTCCGTCTTCACCTGCTCGACCTGGGCCTGGAGCCGCTGGTCGGCCTTGTTGAGCGCCTCCTCGATCTGCGCCCACTCGTCCTTCTGGTAGAGGAGCTCGAGGCTCCGGTTGAACGGGATGTCCTCCCGGAACTTCTGGACCTTCGAGAGGATGAGCCCCAGCGGCTTCGTCGAGAGGTAGAAGAGGTAGATGAAGACGAGGTAGCTCAGAAACGAGAAGGGGACGATGCGCTTGAAGAGGACGCGGTCGAAGCGCTTCATGTTCTTCTTGAAGGAGGCGGCCGGGACGATCTTCCGGAGGACCAGGCCCTGGACCACGACGCTCGACTGGATCGCCTCCGGCTCCTCCGCGAGCCGCTGGCCCGCCTTCGCCCGCACGCTGTCGCAGAGGATGAGGCCCCCGGGGTCCGAGAGGGTGTAGCGCACGTTCGCGAGCGCGGGGAGGCCCTCGCACCACTGCCGGGGGCTCCGGCCCGAGCTCTCGATCGAATGGACGACGAGGCGCAGGTCCTCCGCCGCCTGCAGGCTTAGCTGCGAGACGAGGCCCTCCTTGTACGACGAGCGGTACAGGAAGAGGATCAGGAAGAGCGTGGGGAGGAAGACGAGGAGGCAGAGCCGGGTGATCCGGTAGAAGAAGAACCAGGGGTATGCGCTTTTAGATGACATCCTTAAATCTATAACCGATCCCGCGGATTGTTTCAATCATATTGGCCGCGCTGCCCATTTTCTTCCGGAGGCCCGCGATGTGCGTGTCGATGGTCCGCCCGGTGACGAAGATGTTCTCGCCCTGGATGTTGTTGATGAACTGCTCTCGGGTGAAGACGTGGCCCTGCTTCTCGGCGAGCATGAGGAGGATCTTAAACTCGGTGGAGGTGAGGTTGATCTCCTCGCCGTTCACGAAGACCCGGCACTTCGCGGTCTCGATCCGAAGCAGGCCGAGGTCCAGCTCGTCCGGGTTCCGGCGCTTGGGCGCTTCCACGTCCCGGAACTGCACGCGCACGCGCGCCTGGAGGACCTTCAGGTCGAAGGGCTTGGTGATGTAGTCGTCCGCGCCGGCGTCCAGGCCCGCGACGATGTTCTCCGGCTGGGTGAGGGCGGTGATCATGATCACCGGGGAGTCCTTGAACTTACTCTGCGCCCGGAGCTTCTTGGTGAACTCCAGGCCGTTCATGGACCCGGGGAGCATCCAGTCCACGATGAAGAGGTCGATGTCCTCGCCCCGCTCGACCACCGAGACCGCCTTGTCGGCGCTGTCGGTGGCGGTGACCCTGTGCCCCTCGGCCTTCAGCTGGAAGCTGATGAGGTCGCGGATGTCCTGTTCGTCTTCGATCACGAGGATGTGGGTGTTCTTCATGCCTCTTTATAACAAAGCTTTCGAGAAAGATGAAGGTTAAGTTTGGGTTAAGAATTCAGATTCCTATTCGCAAACTCCCAGTTCACGATCTTCCAGTAGGCCTTCACGAAGTCCGGCCG
>SXUH01000455.1 GCA_005791855.1 Bdellovibrionales bacterium | reverse complement strand
GTCGATGGACGCCTCGTACTCGAGCTTGCCGATCTTCTCGAGGCCCCAGTTCTGGAGCATGCGCGCGTGGAGGAAGTATTGGTTGATGGCCGTGAGCTCTTTGGTGAGCACGGAGTTGAGAGCGTCGATGATGGTTGCTGAGCCTTTCATAGGTACCTCTGTGGCTTACGGAATATTGCGACCATTGTAGGAGAGGTGAAAGGAAGAAGCAAAATAGTTCAACAGACCTAAGTGTTGTTTGAACTGTCTTTCATTTCGAAGGGAGCATGCTTCGCCTGATCGAGGAGAGTCTTCACCGCGTCTTCAACGCAAGTGCCGCAGTCCGATCCGACGCCGAGGGCTTTGAGGATATCCTTAGGATTATTTGAGCTTCGGGAAGTGATGGCTTCCTGGACTTGTTTCTCTGTGATGCCTTTACAGATGCAGATGTACATAGATGATCCTTTCTATGGCAGTAGTATATATCTGTTCGGTATGTGAAACAATTGTTTTATGAAATATTTTTAAGTTTGACGAAGGAAACGACTTTTCAATAGTTTAGCCGAGTGCGTTAAGTTTTTCCAATAGCCTAAACATCCCAAGGGTTGAGACGGACCACTTAATTTTGTCATTCAAGAGCTTCTCCCTGAGTTCCCCGGGGGTGAGCTCGATGGTGCCGATGATGGTGTCCTCTCCGTCAGGGTTGGGGAGCTTCTCCTTCGAGAGACCTCTGGCGAGGAAGAAGTGCTGGGTGTGGTTGATGGTCCCGGAGCCCCGGAGGGTCATGAAGTTCTCCAGGGTCTGCGCCTTGAGGCCGATCTCTTCCTGCATCTCCCGCTGGGCGTTCTCCGCCGGGGTGCCCGTGTGGTGCTCGAGGATGCCGGAGACGGGCTTGATCCGCTGGGGCGGGTCCTCGTGGGGCCGGCGCTCGTTCACGAGTCTGATCTTGCCCTCGTCGGTGATGGGGAAGACGATGACTCCGTCGGGGAGGTAGGCCCGCTCCCACACCACGCCGGAGATCTCCTCCTCGGTGATCCGGATGATCTGACCCTTATAGACTTCTCTTTCCATGCTGCTCCAGGATCCGGGCCACGACCGTGCCCACGGAAGGCGTGATCTCGTGGCCCGCGTCCTCGACGGCGTGCCACTGGCTGCGGATGTTTTTTTCTCTTAGTAGTTGAACTTCATTTTGCGCGGTTTGAACACTGATAATCTCGTCGAGTTCTCCGTGGACCGAATGGAGGGAAAAGTCCACCGGCGCGTGGACGAGGTTCGAGCGGAACTCGCAGGACAGGCCGATGACCGTCGTGGTCTCCGGGATGTCCTGGCCCACCAGCGGGGCGAGGTAGCCGCCCTGGGAGAACCCGATGATGGTGACGGGGAGGTGCCTCGGGTTGTTCATCGTCACGAGGTCCCGGAGCCAGATCCGCGCCTGGGTCTGGTCGATGACGTAGGACTTTTTCACGCGGTCGAAGAGGTACCAGGTGTAGCCGACCCGCATCCCGTCGTCGGTCTGTCGAGGAAGCGGGAAGACTCCGTTAGGAGAGAGGATGAGGGCATCCTCCGGGAGGTAGGGGAGTAACTTGCGGAAAATACGCCGGCCCCGTTCGGCCAGTCCGTGGAGGAGGAGGATCACCTGCCGGGGCTCCGCCACCGGTCTCTTGACCCCGCCCATGAGAGCGGTGGAGGGGACTCGCCAGCTCTCTTCGCCGTGTTCCTGTAAGTTTTTCAAAATCAATTCTCCGCTAACCAAAACCCGTTTGATCCACTATAAAATAGCCCATATTTTAGTAGGGAGTCTCCATGAGATTTGAGAAGTTCAAGATCCTCAACAGCAAGTCGTCTAGTCAGGATACGGAAGAGGTCGAGGTTCTGTTCAATCTTGATCATATCGTTTCAATCAAGCCGATCCGCATCGCAAGACCCGATAAACTCATCAACGGGTTCTGGATCCGCACCTCCAACGGAAAGAAGTACCGCGCGTCGACCATCCCCGACAGTCTCGTGAACCTCATCGGCGCCCAGTACCAGGGCATCGTGAACGTCCAGTACGACAACGACGACCAGCCCTTCCAGTAAATATTCACTAAAGGACTTACCCCCTTTCCCGAAAAGATGGGAAAGAGGGTAAGGCATGCTAAATCTCATCTCGAAATTCTTTTCCACCACCAAGTCCGACAAAGCCCTCCTCCGCAGAAATTTTTCCACCTACTTCTACTCGCTCCCGGAGCACCGGTGGATCGTCGAGGGCCACGTGGCCCGGCACTTCGACGCCCTCTTCTCCCGTCTGCCGAGCGGCGTCCTCGAAGCCCTCATGAGCAAGTACCCGGTGAGCTTCATCCAGAGCGAGAGCCTGAGCGCCTTGCGAACCGCGGGCACGCCCACCACCAACTCCATCGTGGTCTTCCCGGAGTTTCAAAAACTCCTCCGCACCAGCAAGAAGAGCGCGGTCGCCTACCTCGCCCACGAGATCGCCTTCGTCCTCTACGAGTTCGAAGGTCACCGGAGCGCCGGTAACCGGACTGACCCTCTCATGGCGGAGATCGAAGCGGATAAGTTCGTCTGCGACCTGGGCCTGACCTTCGAGCTCGAAGAGCTTCTCTTGATGCTGGACGAGACGGTGGAGAAGAGACTGCGCTTAACCTACCTGACCATTAATCACTTCAGTACCGACGTCAACTAAAGCTGCGGCGAGCAAAGAGCGTGGCATAAATTACCTGTCATTTAGGATGATAAAAGTTGAACAAATCCGTGTTCTCTACATAATAGATGTATAAATGCTTTTGCATCCATCTTAACAACGGAGTGTTCGATGAAAAAAATCTTTTTAGTTCTAGCTGTTGCTCTCATGACAACATCTTCCTTCGCGGCCAAGTACGGCTCGGCCGGGTGCGGCCTCGGGTCCATGATCTTCGAGGGCGACCAGACGTGGTGGAAGCAGGTCCTCGCAGCTACCTCTAACGGGATCGGGATGCAGACCATCGCCATCTCCCTCGGGACCTCGAACTGCGACTCTCCGGCGCCGCTGAAAGTGGGCCAGACCGAAGCGTACGTCGAAGCCAATAAGGTCGCCCTCGCCAACGACATCGCCCGCGGGAACGGCGAGACCATCGTCGGCCTCTCGAAGGTCTACGGCTGCACCAACTCCGACGAGTTCGGGGCCGCGCTGAAGTCGAACTACTCGAACATCTTCCGCGAAGACACGGCCTCTTCCAAGGAGATCACGAGCAACATCAACGCCGTCGCTTCTACTACTTGCAACACCCAGATCTAGTTTCTATAATGGGACCTGTCTAAAAAGCAGGTCCCATGCACTTTCTCCTTCTCCTCCTCTTCGTCCTCCCGCTCCCCGCCTTCGCCTCGATCGCCGACCTCGCCCAGGACCCGAAGTGGCTCCGGCTCCTCCACTACAAGCAGACCGTGAGTGGCCTCTTCGTCAGCGAAGCCGACGGCAAGGGCTTCTTCCTGGATCCGGAGGGGCGGCGCGACCCGCGGAAGGAGCTCGCCACCTCGGTGCAGGTCTTCGGAGCGGAGGAGAAGCCCGGGGACGACCATCCCATCTGCAAGTTCCCCCTCCGGTACAAGTGGCTCAACGCCAGGCTGGGCCTGCCCTGGAGGGCCGACCTCAGTGGCTGCCGGAAGTACCTCAGTTTCCTCTCGAAGCTCGCGGCCAAGAAGGCGAGCATCGTCTTCTCCTCCTACTACCTGAGTAACCCGAACTCGGCCTTCGGGCACACGCTCCTGCGCCTCTCCCGCTACGAGGACGTCGGCGAGACCCAGATGCTGGACTACGGGATCAACTACTCCGCCGACGCCCGCGAGACCAACCCGGTGCTCTACGCGGCCAAGGGCCTCTTCGGCGGGTTCAAGGGCCTCTTCGCGGCCGTGCCGTACTACTACAAGATCCGGGAGTACAGCGACTTCGAGTTCCGGGACCTCTGGTCCTACGAGCTGAAGCTCACCATGCCCCAGGTGCTGGAGATGGTGGACCACATCTGGGAGCTCGGGAACACCGACTTCGACTACTACTACTTCCGCGAGAACTGCTCCTACCACCTCCTGAGCATCATCGAGGTGGCGGTGCCCGAGAAGAACCTCACCGACAGCTACCACCTCTTCACCATCCCGGCCGATACCATCCGGCACCTCCGGAAGGAGGGCCTCATCGACGCCGGCGAGCGGCGGGAGTCGACGTACTCGCGGCTCACTCGCACCTCCGGGAAGCTTGACAGGGCTTCGCTGGAGGTGGCGAAGACCATCGCGAAGAATCCGCAGAGGACCGCCGAGCTCGTTCAAGGGAAGGATGAGAAGCAGGCGGCGGAGGTCCTGGACGTCTCGATGGAAGCCTTCGACTACTTTAACTTCGAGAAGATCCTAAACGATGATCCTAAGACCCAGGAGCAGAAGGCCTTCATCCTCAGAGCGCGGGCGAGCAACCCGGTGATCACCAAGACCACCGACGCCGGGAGCACGAGCCAGGCCGACTCTCCGGCGTTCAGCCACGCCCCCACGAGGGTCACCCTCGCGCAGGGCTACCAGGATGACCTGGGGAAGTTCACCCGTGCGGAGATCCGCGCGGCCCTCCACGACCTCCTCGATCCGCCCCGCGGATCCTTGAAGGAAGCGCAGCTGGAGATCGGGAAGCTCTCCCTGAGCTACACGGAGGACGGCTACGAGGGAGGGAAGATCCTCCTCGACCAGGTATCCTTCTTCACCCTCCGGAACTTCCCGGGCCAGAACTACTGGGCCTCGCCCTTATCCTGGGAGGTCGACATCGGGATCAAGGAGATCAGACGGCGGACCTGCCTCGACTGCCCGGGCGGCTACGTGACCGGGTCGATCGGGAATAGCGTCACCCTCCTCGGGAACAAGGTCCTGGCGGCCCTCCTGGTTAACGGAGAGCTGGACGTCCAGAGCCAGTTCCGCCACAACTACCGCGCGGGCCTCGGGCCGCGGGCCTACCTCCGCTTCAAGCCCACGGACCGGTTCCTCGCCGGGGTCTCGAGCACCTACCACCTGAACACCTACGAGGAAGACAAGTTCTTCCAGGACTACGAATGGGTCCACGAACTCGAGGCCCGCTACCACCTGAGCGAAGACCTGAGCCTCGCCCTGAAGGTGAACGGCGTCGAAATGCATCGGACTTCCCACTTCGGGGGCGAACTGGGCTTGCAGTACTTCTACTAAGGAAGGTAAGTTAGGTTTAACTATGAAGTACCTACTAGCGATATTTTTTGCAGGACACGTTATGGCAGCACCGCATCCGGACTTTGTCTCTCTCAGCGAAGCCTGTCCGGGCCTCATCATCCAGATGGACTACGCGACCCGGGAGAACTTCACCGGCGCGGTGGTGGACGGGTACCGGCGACCGGTGGCCTACCTCTCGAAGGCGGCGGCCGCGGGCCTGTGCCGAGTTCAGATGAAGGCCCGGAGGGCCCAGGTGAGCCTGAAGATCTTCGACAGCTACAGGCCGGTGAAGGCCGTGAAGTTCTTCCAGGAGTGGGCCAAGCGGGAGGAGGATACCCCCGAGCTCAAGGAGCTCTACTATCCGACCTTCACCCGCCGGCAGCTCTTCGAACAGGGGTTCATCGCCACGAAGTCCTCCCACTCGCGGGGAGCGGCGGTGGACCTGACGCTAGTGAGTTTGAAGACGGGCGAGGAGCTCGACATGGGAAGCCGCTTCGACTTCTTCGACGACCTGTCGAACACGGAGTCGCCGCGGGCGAGTGCCCAGCAGCTAAAGAACCGGCTCCAGCTGCGGGAGCTGATGGAAGGGGAGGGGTTCAAGAACTTCTCCCAGGAATGGTGGCACTACTCGTTTAAGCCGGAACCCTTCCCGGAGACGTACTTCGACTTCGACGTGGACTAGTGCTCGAGGTGCGCGTGCATGTTCTCGATCTCCTTCATCGAATTCCTCCAGTAGACGATCAGAAGATACGGGCTCATGAGCATGAAGGTGATCTTAAGTATGGTTTGCATCGGGACCTCCTTGCTGCCCATTATCGTCAAGAACCCGGAAAAGGTCCCATCAGGATTGGGTTAAGCTGGTTAGGATTAGGTGAAGAGATCGGTCAAATGAAAGCACTCGTCCTCCCTATCCTGCTGTTCCTCTCCGCGTGTTCCAACGTCTTCTACCAGCCGGCCCGGCAGCACTTCATCGATCCCAAGCAGTACAAGCTCGACCTCCGGGACGTCTACTTCAAGTCCCGGGACGGGACCCGCCTCCACGGGTGGCACTTCCCGACGAAGGCGAAGACCAAGAAGGGGACCGTCGTCCAGTTCCACGGGAACGCCCAGAACCTCTCGACCCACTTCTTCAGCCTCTACTGGCTCGTCGACCACGGGTACGACCTCTTCACCTTCGACTACCGCGGGTTCGGGAAGTCCGAGGGCACGCCCTCGCAGGAAGGGGTCTACCAGGATGCCCTGAGCGCGCTGGAGAAGGGGTGGGAGCTCCACCGCGAGCAGCAGGGCCCGCTCTTCGTGGTCTACGGCCAGAGCCTCGGCGGGGCCGTCTCCCTCCGGGCGATCCCCGATTCCATGCACGCGGCGGAAATTGACCTCATCGTTCAGGATTCGACGTTTTCCTCCTACAAGGACATCGCCTTCGAGAAGCTCACCTCCCGGTGGTTCCTCTGGCCCCTGAGCCCCTTGAGCTACGTCCTCGTCTCCGACGCGTACGCCTCGGACGAGGTCTTCCACAAGATCACGCAGCCCACCCTGGTGATCGTGGGACAGAAGGATCCGGTCATCCCGCAGGAGTTCGGAAAGGAGATCTACCAGGGCATCTCTCCGAAGAAGAAATGGCTGTGGAAACTTCCGGAGGGGTCGCACATCGATGCCTACCACCACGGGGACCAGCGCTACCGCAAGGAGCTCCTGGACCTCCTCGATTCTCTACAACTTCCCTAAGACATTTTTTGCCTAGCTCCACGATTTTTGTCTAGTTTAGGTTAGGCCCTATAATGAAGGTAGTATTTGTTTAGGAAACTTAATCAAGGATTGATGAGTCCCAATGAATCACGCAAAGAAGAGCCCACAGGATGAGGGCGTAAAACGATCCTATTCGGCGTTCTCTAAGTTAAACGGCGAGCACCCGTTCAAGGACAAGGTGCCGGAGGGGCGGGTGGAGTACAAGGCCCGGCGGAAGAAGGGCGGGAAGGTCGCCTTCTTCAACTTCGACCTCGCCAAGGAAATTGGCCTCATCCCGAAGTCCCACCCTTCCGAACTCAATCCGGACCTCGAGAAGGAAATCCTCGACACCTTCAGCATCGTCATCATCAACGAGTACGATGTGATGAACAACATCAAGTTCCCCGAGGAGGAGATCCTCCCCAACACCTACATGGCCACCCGCTACCTCCAGCTCCAGCACCCGGACAAGACGGGGAAGACCTCCGGCGATGGCCGGACCGTCTGGAACGGGACCCTCAAGCACCAGGGCGTCACCTGGGACGTCTCGAGCTGCGGGACCGGCGGGACGAAGCTCTCCCCCGCCTGCAACATCAATAAGAAATTCTACCAGACCGGCGACCCGTCCATCTCCTACGGCTGCGGCCTCTCCGAGGTCGCCGAGGGCCTCGAGACGCTCTTCTTCTCCGAGGTCCTCGGGAAGAACGGCTTCAAGACGGAGCGGGTCCTCGCCATCGTCGAGTTCGAGCGGGGGCTGGCGATCAACGTCCGCGCCAACCCGAACCTGCTGCGGCCAAGCCACTTCTTCGGCCACCTCAAGCAGGGGAACCTCCGGACGCTGAAGCAAGTGGCCGACTACTACGTCCAGCGGCAGATCGACAACAAGGCCTGGGCCCAGACCACCTTCAAGTCCGACAAGGAAAAATACCACTACCTCGCCCGGCAGGTGGCGAAGACCTTCTCCGAAATGGCCGCGAAGTTCGAAGACGAGTACATCTTCTGCTGGCTCGACTGGGACGGGGACAACATCCTCATGGACGGCGGGATCATCGACTACGGGTCCATCCGCCAGTTTGGCCTCTTCCACGCCGAGTACCGCTACGACGACGTCCAGCGGTACTCGACGACCATCCTCGAGCAGAAGCAGAAGGCGCGGTACATCGTCCAGTGCTTCGCCCAGGTCGCGGACTTCCTGGCCACCGGGAAGAAGAAGTCCCTCTCCCAGTTCCGCTCCCACGAGGTCCTCGAGCTCTTCGACCGGAACTTCACCGACTGCAAGAACAAGAACGTCCTCCAGAAGATCGGGTTCCAGAAGACCCACCAGGACCTCCTCCTGAAGGGCCACCTGAACCTCGTGACGAAGTTCCGGAAGGCCTTCAGCTACTTCGAGCGCTCGAAGTCCAAGAAGGGCCTCTACAAGGTCGCCGACGGAATCAACTGGAACGCCATCTTCTGCATGCGCGACATCCTCCGGGAGCTGCCGCAGATCTACCTCTCCCGGCAGACCCGGCTCACCCACGAGGACTTCATCGAAGTCATCAAGTCCTCCTACGCGACGAAGACCGACCTGAAGCTCACGGACCTGCGGAAGAAGCAGATCAACCGCTTCCAGGAGACCTACTCCGGCATGCTCGACGTCATCGAGAAGGGGACCGGGGTCTCCCGGAGCCAGCTCCTCCTCGAGCTCACCATGCGCTCCTCGGTGATCAACAAGTACGACCGCGTGACCGGCGACTCCATCACCTACATCGTGGAGAAGGTGAAGCGCCTGCGGCCCAAGCTCAGCCCGGAGGAGCTCTTCCAGCTCGCCCTGCAGTTCTCCTCCTACCAGAACCTCGACCCTGACAAGAAGGCCGTCGCGAAGGAGATCCCGTCGCGGCACAAAACCATCATGCAGGGCCTCTACTCCATCGTCAGGGACTGCCGTGAGGGGCTATGAAGCTCGCCTTCTACAGCGGCGGTGACGACGGGGAGAACGCCTCCCTCGACCGGGCCTTCGTCGAGTTGATCGGCAAGAAGAATCCGGTGGTCACCTTCATCCCGTCCTCCTCCTACTTCGCCGAGCAGGAGTTCCGGGCCTTCGTGAAGCACTACTCGAAGTTCCGCATCTCCCGGTTCATCCTCTTCCCGGTGGACGTCCCCTACGACCGGATCATCCTCACCTGCGCCGT
>SXUH01000454.1 GCA_005791855.1 Bdellovibrionales bacterium | reverse complement strand
GGCCCTCGGAGTACTTAAGGACCTTCACGCAGTATTCAAACAGGCCCGCGCACCTGAGGTCCGAATAAAGCTTCCTCGCCTCGATTTCTTTTAGATGCCACAGCACCTGGAGGAGGATTTCACGTTCCTCTCTGGCAAGGGTTAGGGTACGAGCAAGGAGGGTTTTATCGGAGAGGGGTTTTAGATTCATGACAGTCTATATACGGAAAATATACGGACAAGTCAAGCACTTATTTTATACCACACTTCGGCGCCGACGAAGCTCTGCGAAAAGCTGGAATAGGATCTTGAATCTTATTCCAGCTGCGAGCTTAAGGACTACGGACTTTCTTGGATGTAGATGAACCGGACGGCATTCATCAGCTGCATCACGCTCTTGCTGTCTTTCTTGATGCAGGCGAGGTGGAGCTTGACCGGGATGCGGCTCTCGTACATTTCCTTAAGGTTCCTCACGTAGAAGTACCCGAGCTCCCGGTTGAGTCTTTCTGCGAGCTTCGGGTCTTCGAACATCTCGAAGGAAAGGTAGTAGGTCATGGTGTCGACGCCGTACCGGCTGCCGGTGGCGTTGCAGATCTTGTTGAGGTCCTTGGCTTCGAAGGCCCGGAGACGCTGCTCCGTCGTGGTGTGGATCATGTACTTCGCTGCCTGGTAGAACTGTTCCGTGGACTGCGCGAAAGCAGATCCGGTGATGAGTAGGAAGAACACGATGAATCGCATGGAGGCTCCTTGGTATGGGTGGTGATCCAGCGTAACTAGCAACCAATGTCAGCTCCAGCAACACGATTGTAAATTTTCCCTTATCCTCGACTTGTCATCACTCTGCCGCTGGCCTATATTCCAGGCCACAAACCACTTTCGCTCGGAGAACCATGAAATCACTCGCCATCGCCCTTCTCGTCGCACTTAGTTCAGTTGCCCAAGCAGAGACCGTCTTTTTTCGCTGCGCAGATCAACGAGGGAACCTCTACCAGGTCACAACCCAGGGAGGCCGGGGTGTCTATCTTTTGATGAAAGAAGTCCGGACGGGCCAGATCGGTTACCTGAATACCAACTGCGTTTCTGAGCAACTAGCTGCGACGAACATCAACGTCGGTATCCGGTACGACAACCGATGCACCCAGGGCCGCGCTGCTGGTGGGGTGATTAGTATCTACACCAACGATCCGTTTGGAACACCTACCTCCGGCAAGATCGCCGGGGTCATTACTCACTGGTACTTCAACGAATTCGTCGCCCAGGTCCGGGCCACGATTCCGGTGGCCTGCACTCGCGGAGAGTAAGAGCCCAGGCTAGCTAGAGTGGACGGAGGCGTAATCGATGGGATCCGTCATGCCGGCTTCCCGGAAGCCCCGGAGCCGGAGGACGCAGGAATCGCATTCCCCGCAAGCCTTCTCCGTGTTCTTGTAGCAGGACCAGCTCAAGGCGAACGGGACGTTCAGCTCCTTACCCCGGAGGACGATCTCCGACTTCTTCATGGAGATCACCGGCGTCACGATCCTGATGTCCCCGGCCTTGGTCCCTTCCTTGATGACCCGGTTGAAGGCTTCGTAGTACGACGGGCGGCAGTCCGGGTAGCCGGGGGAGTCTTCGTGGTTGGCGCCGATGTAGAGGGTGGTCGCGCCCACGGCCTCGGCCCAGGAGACGGCCAGGGAGAGGATGATGGAGTTCCGGAAGGGCACGTAGGAGTCGGGGATGACATCGGAGTCGCCCTGGTAGGCCTTCACCGTGATCTTCTCGTCGGTGAGGGAGCTCCCTCCGATCTGCTTCAGGAAAGCCATGTCGATGACCTTCTGGTGGCTGGCTTCGACCTTGTAGTGAAGGGCGATCTCGTAGAACGACTGGCGCTCCCGCTTCGAGGTCTTCTGCCCGTAGTTCATGTGGAGGAAGTAGACTTCCCGGTGGGCCGCGAGGGCTTCGCCCGCGCAGACCAGGGAGTCCATGCCGCCGCTCAGGAGAACGATTGCCCTCCCCATCACGCCTTCTCGCAGAATTCTTTAACTTTCTCTTCGATGACCTTGACCTTCTTGAGCGCGTTGATCTTCTTGGCCGCGAGGTCTCCGTCGGTCTCCCGCACCATGGTGTAGAACTTGATCTTCGGCTCCGTCCCGGAGGGCCTGAGGAAGAGCTTGTTGCCGCTCGCGAAGGTGAAGCTCAGGACGTTGCTCTTCGGGAGCGGGATGGCGCGGTTGTTCTTGAGGCGCACGTCGCTCGCCACGGAGGTTTCGTAGTCCTCCTTGGCTATGATCTCCTCTCCGGCGAAGTGGGTCTCCGGGTAGTTCCGGAAGAAGTTCATGATCCGGCCGATCTTCTGGGACCCCTCGATGCCTTCGTAGTCCTGGGAGAGGAGGGACTCGAAGAAGAAGCCGAACCGGGCGTAGATCTCGTCCAGGGCCTCCACCAGGGTCTTCCCCTGTGTCTTGTAGTAGAGCGCGGCCTCGGCCATGAGGGCGACGGAGCTCACCCCGTCCTTGTCCCGGGCCTCGCAGTGAGGCATGTAGCCGAAGGACTCCTCGGAGGCGAAGACGAAGTTGTAGGGGGACTTCTTGTCTTCGAGTTCCCGCAGGAGCCCGGCCATCCACTTGAAGCCCGTGAGGGTGTCCTTCACCTCTCCGCCGAAGTGCTCGACGATGGCGTTCTGGATGGGGGAGGTCACGATGGACTTCAGCACCAGCGGATTCTTCGGAAGGGTCTTGGTGCGCTCCTTGGAGCTGAAGATGTAGTAGAGCATGACGGCGGCGATCTGGTTCCCGTTCAGGATCGCGGGCTTCCCGTGGTCGTTCACCACGACGCCCATCCGGTCGCCGTCCGGGTCCGTGCCGAAGACGATGTCGGCGTTGGTCCGTAGCATGTGGTCGATGGCCAGCGCCAGGGCCTTCGGGTCCTCCGGGTTCGGGGACTTCACCGTCGGGAAGTTCCCGTTGGGCTTTGCCTGCTCGGGGATGCTGTAGAACCTGGTGAACCCGAGCCGCCGGGTGATCTCGCTACACGGGACCTGGCCCGTGCCGTGGAGGGCGGTGTAGACGATGGAGAGCTCGGCGCCGGACTTCCGGCACAGATCCCGGTCCTGGATCACCTTGTTCTCGATCACGGCGTAGAAGGCTTCGTCGACCTCCGCGTCGGTCCAGCTGGCGAGCCCCTTCGCCACCGCTTCTTCGAAGGGCAGGTACTTGATCGCGTTCCAGTCGGTGAGGGCGTTGTAGGCGTCGATGATTTCCTTGTCGGCCGGCGGGACCACCTGGGCGCCGTCGTTCCAGTAGGCCTTGAGGCCGTTGTAGATGGGGGGGTTGTGGCTCGCGGTGATCATGATCCCGGTCTGGGCCTTGTAGTGCCGGACTCCGAAGGAGAGCATGGGGGTCGGGCTCAGGCTCCGGAAGACGTAGGCCTTGATCCCGTTGGCCGCGAAGACGCCCGCGGCTTCGAGGGCGAACTCCCGGGAGTTGTTTCTCGAGTCGTAGGAGAGCACGGCCGAGCCGCCGCCGAAGTACTTGGTGATGACGTTGGCCAGGGCCTGGGTGGCCCGCCGGACGTTGTAGCGGTTCATCCGGTTCTGGCCCATGCCCATCGGGGCACGCAGGCCTCCGGTGCCGAATTCCAAATCCCGATAGAACCTTTCGGTTAATTCGAGCTTCGAGTTGGGCCAGTCGCTCAGGAGCTTTGAGATCTCCGCCCGGTCGGCTTCGCTGAAGTAGGTGTTCTTTCCCCAGATCGTGGCGTTTTCGAAGATTTTCTGGTCCATGTGGTCATCCTTAGTTTGTAGCCTTCAAAATTACCTAGCCCAAGGGGTATATGTCAAAAGTGATACGACGCAGAAGCCTTATCTTTCTTGATACTCTTTCCCACTAGAATTAGAATGGGCCATGGCCAATCCAAAGAACAAACACGCAAAGAACATTCCCGGACCTTTCTACTGTACCGACCCCGACGACGACGGGGGGGAAGGGTGCATCGCCTGTAACGTCTGCTACTCCGGCGCCCCGGAGTTCTTCGCCGAGGACGACTGCGGGAACGCCTACGTGAAGAAGCAGCCCCTAACAGCCGACGAAATCGCTCTCTGCGAGGAGCAGATGGACGCCTGCCCGGTGAACTCCATCGGTAAAAATGGCTAATTTTTAATTTCTCCCAAAAATTCCAATTCCCAATAAAATGAAGAGATAAAGATTTCTTTTTTAAAGGGGAAGGCATGAATCCGAGTATCATCGAGATCGCTGCCACGGTGATTTTCACACTGGCGGTGCTCCACACGTTCGTCGTGAGCTATTTCGCAAAGATCGCTCATCACTACCCAGAAGGCTCCATGGGCGAGAACTTCTTCCACTTCCTGGCGGAGGTGGAGGCGGTGTTCGGGATGTGGGCCCTGGTCTTCGTCCTGGTCGTCATCGGCGTCGACGGCTTCCACGCGCCCGTCACGTACCTCGAGTCCCTGAACTTCACCGAGCCGGGGTTCGTCTTCGTCATCATGGCGATGGCGGGGACGAGGCCGGTGATCAAGCTCGCGGAGAAGACCATCGTCGCGATCTCGAAGGTCGTTCCGCTCCCGCGGAAGATGGCCTTCTACTTCACCGTGATGGTGGTCGGGCCCCTCCTCGGGTCCTTCATCACCGAGCCCGCGGCCATGACCGTGACCGCGATCATCCTCCTGAAGAACTTCTACTCGAAGGAAATGAGCACGAAGTTCAAGTACGCCACCATCGGGCTGCTCTTCGTGAACGTCTCCATCGGCGGGACCCTGACCCACTTCGCGGCCCCTCCGGTCCTCATGGTGGCGGGGAAGTGGGGCTGGGGCATGGCCCACATGTTCAAGGCCTTCGGCTACAAGGCCGCCATCTCCTGTCTCGTCAGCGCCCTCACCATCGCCTTCTACTTCAAGAACGAGCTCCAGGGTGACTTCCAGCTCCGGGCCGACAACAACGAGAAGATGCTCCCGCCGTGGTGGGTGACCCTCTTCCACATCGTCTTCATCGGTCTCGTGGTCCTCACGGCTCACCACATGGTGGTGTTCATGGGCCTCTTCCTCTTCTTCCTCGGGTTCACCATCGTGACCAAGGAGTACCAGGACGAGGTGCAGGTGAAGTCCTCCCTCATGGTCGGCTTCTTCCTCGCGGGCCTCATCGTCCTCGGGACTCCGCAGAAGTGGTGGCTCCAGCCGCTCATCTCGAGCCTCACCGACCAGGTCCTCTACTTCGGCGCCACCGCCCTCACGGGGATCACCGACAACGCCGCCCTCACGTACCTCGGCTCCCTGGTGGAGCTCACCGAATCCGCCAAGTACTTCCTCGTGGCCGGTGCGGTGACCGGCGGGGGATTGACCGTGATCGCGAACGCTCCGAACCCGGCCGGCTTCGGGATCCTCAAGGAGTCCTTCGGGGAGAACGGGATCACGCCGATTGGCCTCCTGAAGGGAGCGCTCTTCCCGACCGCGGTGGCGATCATCTGCTTCGAGCTCCTGCCGACGATCGGATAAGATTAGACGAACTGCAAAGGGGCCCTCGGGCCCCTTTTTTTTGAATTTTGTATCCCGCGCTACCTGTCCTAGAAAGAAAGGTCTTTGACCGGATACAGCCATCCCTCCGGCGCCGGAGCCCGGCCGTTCTGGATCGCGATGAGCTTCTCCCGGAGCTGCATCCCGAGCTTCCCGGGGATTTCCTTGAACCTCGTCACCGTCCCGTCCTTGTCGAGGAAGGAGGAGATGGGAGCGATCACGGCCGCGGTTCCGCAGACGAAGGCTTCCGTGCAGCGGCCGGCCCGGATGGCCTCGAGGACTTCGTTGATGGAGAGCCGTTTCTGGACGACCTCGATGTTCTCGGCGCGAGCGATGTCGAGGATGGACTTCCTCGTCACCCCGTCGAGGATGGTGTCGGTGATGGTCGGGGTCTGGAGGGTGCCGTCGATCACGCACAGGAAGTTCATCCCGGACATCTCCTCGATGTACTTGTGCTCGATGGCGTCGAGCCACATGGTCTGGTCGCAGCCGAGCTTGATGGTCTTGTCGTAGGAGTTCAAGCTCGCGGCGTAGTTCCCGCCGGTCTTGGCGAACCCGATCCCGCCGGGGGCGCAGCGGATGTCGTCGCGTTCGATGTAGACCTTCACGGCGTCTCCGGAGAAGTAGGAGCCGGAGGGAGAGGCGACGATGACGAACATGAACTGCTTGGACGGCTTGATCCCCATGCCCACCTCGGTGGCGATCATGAAGGGCCGCAGGTAGAGGGACTCGCCGAGGCGGCTGGGCACGAGGTGCTTGGAGTAGGCGCAGATGACTTCGCAGGCGTGGATGAACTGGTCCTCCGGAATCTCCGGCATGGCCATGCGCTTGGCCGACTGGTTGAAGCGGCGGGCGTTGAGCTCGGGCCGGAACATCTTGATGGAGTCATCGGGCTGGCGGAAGACCTTCATGCCTTCGAAGATTTCCTGACCGTAGTGCAACACTTTCGAACACGGGTCGAGGAGGAGGGGGCCATAGGGAACGAGGTCGAACTTCTGCCACTCGCCGTTGTCGTAAGTAGCCTGGATCATGATCGGGGCAACGTATTTTCCAAAACCCAATTTCGAGTCGTTGATCGAGAACTTTTTTACTCTTTCCACCGCGTCCGGGTGGATCTCCACTTTCTTCATAGGGCTCCCTTAGCTTTTTAACGGAACTACCGATACCGATAATAAGCTTTAATAACACGGATTGTGCGAGATGAAAAACCTTAGAAGCCTAACTATTTCGTTAGTTTTGGCGCTTCTTATAACGAGTATCTGCATGTTTTTGCTGGGGAGCACCTCGAGGGAAGAATCGCCAGCGCTCCACCGGTTTTTAATGCTCTTGGGCGCAGACGTTAAAAACGGGGGGTACGTCCAGACCTTCACCTACCTGGCCTTCTTCTGGGCCTGGTTCGAGGTACAGGAAAAGCTCCGGATCATCAAGCGGGAGCGCAGGGCCTTCAGCCTCGGGCTCATCCCCACCGGGGAGAAGCACGTCTTCATGCCCTCGGACATCAATAACCTGAAGTTCAAGCTCATCGAGTTCGAGAAGCGGGAGAAGTACATCCTGAGCGATCTCCTGAAGAAGGCCTGCACGAAGTTCCGGACCTCCGGGTCGCTCTCCGACCTCATCGACATCGTGAGCATCCAGATCGAAGTCTCCCAGGAAAAGGCGGAGGGGAGCCAGTCCACCATCCGCTACCTGTCCTGGGTGATCCCGTCCATCGGCTTCGTCGGAACGGTGATCGGGATCTCCCAGGCGATGATCGTCGCCAACTCCGGAGACATGGAGAAGATCACCGCCCTCCTCGGCGTGGCCTTCGACACCACCCTCGTGGCGCTGGTCCTGTCCATCGTCATCATGTGGTTCGTCCACCAGCTGCAGGAGGAGACCGACAGCTTCCACTCGGACCTGAAGGAATTCGTCATCGAGAACCTCATCAATAAGATCGAGACGGTATGAGGCGGCGCCGGCCCATCGAAGTCTTCTCCATCTCCTTCCTGGATCTCATCTGCGGCGCCCTGGGTGCCGTGATCATCCTCTACGTCGCCATCCCCAAGGGGCCGCCGCCGAAGGTCTTCGAACCCGACCGCCTCTCGGAGTTCCTCTCGAAGGATTTGGAGGCGTCCCGGGACGAGGTCCGGACCCTCAAGGCCCAGCTCGCGCAGGCGAAGCTCGAGAAGCTGGAAGCGGACAAGAAGATCCCTCCGGCCGAGGCGGGGCCGTTCGACGTCGGCTTCCAGTTTAAGGGCAGGAAGATCGTCTTCCTGGTGGACACCTCCTACAGCATGACCGAGGAGGACCGGATGGGGCAGGTGAAGGCGGGGCTCAAGATGCTCCTCACGTCCCTCCCGTCGACGCACGAAGTGGACATCGTCCAGTTTCCCTTCGGCGAGGTCGCTCCCTTCAAGAGCCTGTGGGGCGCCACCCGGGCCACGACTTCTGTGAACAAGTCCGACGCCTTCGACTTCATCTACCGGATGAGGCCGGATGGCGGGACGCCGACCCGGGACGCGCTCCTCTTCGTCCTCCAGAACTACCCGGGCCTCTCCGACATCGTCGTCCTCTCCGACGGGTCTCCCACGCTCCACAACTCCAACCAGAAGGACGACATCTACGACATCCTGGAGGCCGTCCGGCGGAGGAACACGGGGGCGGTGCGGATCAGCTCCATCGGCGTCGGGTCCGAGTTCACCACGGACAAGCAGAGCGACCGCTACAAGTTCCTGAGCCTCCTCTCGTCAGACCACAAGGGCTTCTTCGTCGGGTTCTAGAACTTCGGGACGAGCTTAGCCGACTCGACGATCTTCTTGAGGAGCTCGTGCTTGGTCAGGACCTGGGAGTAGATCCACGGGTAGGTCTTATCCTTCGACATGAGTTCGATGACGGTCTTCCGCGCTTCCTGAGGGCCAAGGAAGACGGTCAGGGCCCGGAGCTCGAGGTAGCAGACCACCAGGTGCTCGTAGGTCCCCTCGAGGTTGTTCCGGTAGACCGTGGGCCTGGGGAAGAGCTTCCCGAGCTGAGCCCTCGCGACCTTGTAGCTGGACTTCTTCTTCGCGACCCACCAGTGGAACTCCTCGTGGAGGAGGGTCGCGAGGAGCTTCCGGGGCTGCTCGGCGAACCGGGTGTTGATGGTCAGCACCGGATGGGAGTGGGAGGGCTCGTTGGGAACGATCCGGATCTTCTTGGTGTAGAGGAAGGGCTTGAGGTTGTAGACCTGCGCCAGGTGGATCAGGTTCTGCTTGGTGAGGGCGGTCCACTTGCTCTGCTTCTTCTCGCGGATCTCGAGCCCGTAGGGCAGCTCTTCGGGAATGGGGGCGCTGGAACATCCGAGGAAGCCGAGGAGGAGGAGAAAGGGTAGGACGGGGCGACGGCTCACTCCTTGGAGACCTGCCAGCTTCCGCTCTCGTAGCGGGCCCTCCGCACCACGAGGTCTTCGCCCTCGTCGCTCTTGATGGTCATGGTGACCACCGGAACGGCGCCTTCCCAGCGGATGTCCACCAGGCCGAAGTTGTGCTTGAAGACCGCCACCGGGTACTTCCGACGGATGAAGGGCCGCAGGAAGAACGGGGAGTTGTGGGTCATGCCGCTCGCGAGGAATTCGATGATCCCGTCCTTCTCGAAGATGCTGGCGAAGTGCTTGTCGCCGGTCAGGAAGATGGGGGCCTTGACCTTGTACTTTGTGAGGAGGGCCTTGAGCCGCTTCACTTCGCCGGGGTGGTCGGCCCACTCCTCGGACTTGAGGGTCTTCGGCGAGAGGATGGAGAGGCCGCTGCTGATGAAGGTCAGGTCCGCCGTGGAGGTCGCGAGTTCGTTCTCCAGCCAGGTCCACTGGACGGCTCCGAGGATGGGTGCGGTCTCTTCGAGTTCCTTGAAGTACCGGTTGTCCAGGAGGATGAACTTCACCTTCCGGCCCGCGCTCAGGAACTCGTAGCTCGTGTAGATCCCTTCCTGCGTCCTCCGCGGGGAATCCTGCGGCTCCTCGACGAAGTCCAGGAAGATGCTCTGGCTCATTTTCTTAAAGGAGAAGCTCCCGCCGCCGTTGTTGATGCCGAAGTCGTGGTCGTCCCAGTTGCCGATGACGGGGGTCACGGCTTTGAAGGCCCGGTAGTCTTCCACGGCGTTCTGGACCGCGTACGTCGCCCGCATCTGCGCCTCGCTGTCCGTGTCGGCGTAGACGTTATCTCCGCCCCAGAGGAAGAAGTCCGGGGCCTCGTGGGCGAGGACCTTCCAGGCCTTCTGCGTGTGGGTCTGCTTACTGCAGGATCCGAAGGCGAAGCGCTGCAGGTTGGTGATCGCCGAGAGCCGCTCGTGGTTCGAGGCCTGCGCGAGGGCGAGGGCCGGGATGAGGAGGGCCAGGAGGACGAAGAGCTTAGTCATTAGATGTTTCCTTTGAGCGCGGGTGGGACCAGGGAATTCTTCTGGAGGATGGCGCCGATCTCACTCTGCTTCCGGAGGACCATGGCGTAGATCCGCGGGTAGACCTTGTCGACCTTCATGATGTCGGTGATGACGGCCTTGGCCTTCTCTTCGCCGATGTACTTCTCCAGGGCCTTGTACTCGAGCCAGCAGATCCCGAGGTGGAGGTAGGTCGACTTGTTGATGAGGATCTCGTCGTAGCCGTGGATCCGGGGGAACTTTTCCTTGAGCTCCGCGATGGCCGCGTCCGTCTTCTCCGGATTGGCCACCGCCCACCAGTGGAACTCCTCGTGCAAAAGCTTCGAGAGGATCTTCTCCGGAGAGCTCGCGGACCGGGTGTTGAGGGTGATCACCGGGTGGGACCGGGGGGTCACGTAGGATTCGATCTTGACCTCCCTCGAGTAGAGGAAGGGAGTGAGGTCGTAGGTCCGGGTGAGCTTGATCAGATGCTTCTTAGTCAGGGCGGTCATCTTGTTCGGATTCACTTCCGTGATGTCCAGCGGGCCCGGAGAGCTTTTCTTGAAG
>SXUH01000453.1 GCA_005791855.1 Bdellovibrionales bacterium | reverse complement strand
TTCACCGGAATGCCGGAGTTCATGCGGGCGGGCCGCAAGCACGCCGAAGCACTGTACATCTTGTCGGCGTCGCCGGGGTTCATCGAACCCATCATCAGAAGCACGCTGAACAAGAACCAGATTCCCTTCGACGGCCTGATCCTCAAGAGCACCACCGGACTCCTGAGCAGTACCCTGCGGTTCAAGGTCAAGGCCATCCAAAAACTCATGCGGACCACTCAGCACGATTTCGTCCTCTACGGGGACGACGTCAACCACGATCCGGAAGTCTACATGGAGATCATGAAGGAATTCCCGAACCGGGTCCTGGCCGCGTACATCCACGTCGTGAAGGGCCGCAGGATCGAGGGCGACCTCGCAGATAAGATCGTAAGGTACTTCGGTGCCTACGAGCTGGCGGTCCGGGAGAAGCTCGCGGGACGCCTGGAAGGTGACGATGTGGACCAGGTTTTAAAGGTGATTCTAAACGAGGAGAAAGCGGGAAGGCTCATTCCAAAGTTCGCTCAGTGCCCGGAACCGAAGGTCAGCTTTGAGTGGATGGAGAGGGTTTTATCGGCCAATGAGATCCTGGTGTACGCCGAGAAGATGGCATCAGCTTGCGGACGAAGAGAACTTGTAAGTCAATGATAATACTGTTATGATGCATATAGTCTGCACGATAATCTTTCTTATCGTGCAGACTATTTACTATAGATATTGTTTATTTTTGAGCTTTAGAATTGGCCCCCGGCAACCCCGTTCCTGCCATCTTACAATCCAAAATTAACCCCGCTTCGTTATCCAGATCAAGGGCCACTTTTTGCTTTGATTTGAACGCATTCTCCAGGCACGGCACGAGGCTATGGTCCTTCGAAATCCTGAACACCCTGCTGTTCCCCCACAAGGTCACAGAAACTTCCTTGTTGTCCGAGTTCAAACTCTGGATCTTGTCCACGGTGTTGAGCGGCTTTCCGCTGGCCGCGAGTGCTGAGGAAATGATGAAAACTGATAAGAGATATTTCATAGAAACTCCTTCTAAACCGATCTTCCCCAACTATACCGCCGGCGGCTGGGTTTATGAAGTTTCTAAGCGTTATCTTTGGGTCTGCTCTGCGAGAATCTTCTTAAGCCATGATAATTCCGCCGTCCGCAGGACCTTCTTTTGCTTCTCATCCAGGATGATCTGCTGGGCGAAGGTTCCGGATTTCTCGGTGACCAGGGAGAAGTACACCGATTCCCCCGAACTATTTGTCAAAATCAGTACACCATTCGAGGTGTAGTTCGAGGACGATTTGAGTTTCTCCTTGTACTTGGCGACGGTAGCGGCGTCGTTGGCCACCAACCGATTGAAGTCTTCGCTGTCTTCGACGTTGATCACGAACTGGGGCCTCGATTCGATGTCCCCGAGCTCCGGAGAGGCTTCCTTCATCTGCGACGGGCTGAGGGCCCGGAGGGCGATGAAGGTCTTCTCACCCTGGCCCGAGCCGACGTACTCTCGCACGTCGGTGTTCATCCGCTTGTTGAGCCCGGAGAGGGCCTCGACCTTCTGATCCGTGGACACCGCGGCCCGGCCCACCGGAGCTTTCGGATTGAGGTTCTGGGAAACCAAGGATGGCGAAACCGCTCCGGCGTCTACCATCGGAGTCGGCGCGACGTTCGCGACCTGGGTCACGGGTGTCTCCGAGCTCTTCACCAGGGTCGGCGTGGGCTTGGGACTCACCTGCTCTGCTTTCTTGCTACCTTCGAGCCGAGCGTTCAGGGCCCGGATCTCCTCCCGGAGGTCGGCGATCTCCTGGTCCTGCTCGAAGCCCGCGCGATTGGGCTTCTGTTGGGTCTCGACCCGCCTTCCTCGCTTGCTTTTTGTATCTGGAAGTTCGCTTTCCAGATCCGTTTTCCGGTCGTCGGAGGAGACCTCCGTCTTAGCTACAACGGGGGTTGGCTCGAGCTTCGGGGTCTCGAGATTCGGGGTCGCTAGCGTCGGGGTCGGGGCCACCTGCTGGATGACCGAGGGGGGCTGGTTCGGCGTCGGAAGCTGCGTTAGAGCCGCGGCTTGGGCCCCAGGAACGGTGTTCTGGGGAACCGGTGGCGTCGGCTTGCTCGAGCTCAGTTCGGGCTTCGACTTCGATTCTTGCGGCGTGCTCGTCTCCGTCGGCGTAGATGCGCTCTTGTCGGTAAGCTTCTGTGGCTGCGGAGTCGGGCTCAGTTCCTCACGGGTCGGCGTCTTCGTCTGCTGGACGAGGGCACGGAAGTCCGTCTTCACGAGGGGTAGCTGCTCCGTCGGTCGGCCGATCACCGTCGTGCCCATCTGCGCCGGCTCCACCTCGACCATTTCCACCTGGGCCGGAGGGATTCCGCTGTAGAGGGCTTGGTACTTCGAGTATAGCTTGTGTGTGTCGTTGCAATTCTCCGATGGCGGCGTTCGCTCGCAGGCCCTTTCGGAGCTAACGAATTCCGCGAAGGTCTTCTCCCCTCCCCCGGTTCGTGAGTAGCGGATCTTTTCGTGACAGAGTTGCTGGGCGGCCGCCCTGTAGTCTTTGTTCGCGGCGGGATCGAGGTTGCCCTCTTCGTCCCACTGCTCCTCGAGGATCGAGTTATCGATGTCGTCCTCCGAAGTTTCTTCTTTGATCTTTTCTATCATTTTGCACTGAGAGGCGTAAGCTGCTACACACTGGCTCACACTCTGAGGCGTCGGGGCCGTCGCCCGTTGGTACTCGATGCAGTCGGTCTTCAGGTTGACGCTGGTTTTCTCGAGGGCGTGCTTGAGGAAGTTTGCTTCGGACCAGTTCCTTCTCCGCTTGAGCGCTCGGGTTCTTTTCGCGATCGTGCGTTCACCCTCGGCGACGAGCTGCCGCACTTCGGGATCGGAGAAGAATGTCTGGAGCCTCTTCTCAAACGCCAGCTGCGAATCCCGGTCGATCTTCCCGAAGGGACAGTCCGGAAGGGTGCTGATGATGCACATCCCAGTCTTATTATTGAAGTGGGCCTTGAGCAGGCCGAAGAGGTCCGATTTCTTTGAGCTGGTGAATCTCCCGTCGTCGGACCGCCGCTTCTCCCCACTGCTGAAGAGCGCGCGGATCTGCGGGTTCTGGTAGAGGAACTGCATCCGCGCACGGAGGCCGTTGGCCCTCAGGATTTCGTCGTCGAAGGGAACCTTCGAGTCCTGCTTCTTCTTTATCTGGAGGTTCAGCTCGTGGAACTGCTTGGCCTGATTCTCGTAGGACCAGTCGTCGTCGACGTACTGCTGATTGATCGCGAGGAACCTCAGGACCGCCGGTCGCGGGAACTGCTTGTGCCGTTGGAAATCTTCCATCGAAAAACACTGCCCGGGGGGGATCACGTTCGAACCCAGCCTCTGAAGGACCGGGGCCACGGCTTCGTCCTTCGACCGTTCCTCCGATCCGTTGAGGGATCTGTCGGTCTTCCCGTCGGGCGCCGCGGAGAAGGCGTCGACCCGGAGGTGACCGCGCTTTGTTTCCTTCACGACCCTCCGGAACTCTTCCCCGTCTCTGGGGTCTGTTTCGAGGCAGTCGCAGATCTGCTTGTAGGCGTACATGTAGCTCAGGAACCCGAACTTCACCGGCGGCGGCTGGTTGAAGCACTGTCCGATTTCGGCGATGGGGTTCAGGACCTGGAGCGCAGGCTCGAGCACCTTCGGGCACTCCTCCTCGGACTTCGACTGGGCCTGGGCCGGAAGGGATCCGAGTCCTCCGAGCACGAGTAGGGTGAATAGGGAAAGAGTCCTGCGCATTAGCACATCATACCTCAACCACCTTTTCGTCTCATTTTATTTATCCTTGACCGTAATTAGTTGATGGGACGTCTAGGGAACTTGGACCCGGACCAGATTCCTCGAGGTTGCCGGACAGCTTCGCCAAGGGAAGCGGGCAGTGTCTAAACTTTAGACACCCCAGTGTATTTCTTTCCCAAGCGAAGCTGGAGACAGTGAATTTTGGGATAATTCAAGAAAAATCTTCGGAGCCGCTCATGAAACTTGCCATCGCCTTCATCGTCGTCTTCTCTGCCTTCGGCGCGAACGCTGGATCGTGCCGGAGGGCCTGCCAGAAGGACTACACCGGCTGCCTCGCGGACGTCGCGGTGGACGCGGCGAAGATCAAGACCTCCATCGACGAAATGGCAACTGAAGACAGGCAGGTGATCGCGAACCTACGAAAGCACTACGCCGACCTCATCCAGGCGGAGAAGATCGAGTGCCGGATCGACCGGCGCGACTGCCTCCGGCACTGCAAGTAGAGACCTACTCCTCGAGGACCATCCGGAGCACGCAGCGAAGCGGTTCGGCCGCGCCCCAGAGGAGCTGGTCTCCGATGGTGAAGGCGTTGAAGTACTGATCTCCGAGCGTCATGGGCCTCACCCGGCCGATCGGCACGTGCAGCTTCCCGCTCACGGCCGCGGGAGTGAGCTTGGCGAGGCTGTCGGCCTTGGTGTTCGGAACGAACTGGACCCAGCTGTTCGCAGACTGGATGATCTCCTCCACGCTCGAAAGGTGGGCGGATTTTTTAAGCTTGATGGTGAGGCCCTGCGAGTGGCAGCGAAGGGCACCGACGCGCACGCAGGTTCCGTCGATCGGGATGGTCGTCTTGCTCCGGAGGATCTTGTTGGCCTCCACCTGCGCCTTCCACTCCTCCTTGCTCTGGCCGCTCGGGAGTTCGCTGTCGATCCACGGGAGGAGGTTCAGGGCGAGCGGATGGCCGAAGTTTTCCTTCGGGAAGCTTGGCCCGTTCATGAGACTCGTCATCCGGGCCTCGAGCTCGAGGGCGCCCAGGGCCGGGTGCTGGTCGAAGGTCGAGCCCACCGCTTTCATCTGGTCGAGGAGTTCGAGCATGTTCTTCGCTCCGGCGCCGGAGGCGGCCTGGTAGGTCATCGAACTCACCCACTCAACGAGGTTCTCCCTGAACAGACCGTGGAGGGCGATGAGCAGGAGCGAGACGGTGCAGTTGCCGCCGACGAAGGTCTTCCCACCGCTGGTCAGAGCTTCCCGGATGTGCGACCGGTTCACCGGATCGAGGACGATGACACTCTCATCCTTCATCCGGAGGGTACTGGCGGCGTCGATCCAGATGCCCGGCCAGCCCTCTTTCTTCAACTGCGGGTAGATTTCTTGCGTGTACTCTCCGCCTTGGCAAGAGACGAGGACGTCCATCTTCATGAGCTCTCTTGGATCCAGGGCGCTCAGGAGTTTGTCGTGGGAGTTCGGAGTCTTCGGTGCGAGGGCCCCGGTCTGCGAGGTCGAGAAGAAGTACGATTCCATCAGAGTGAAGTCACTCTCTTCCTTCATGCGCTCCATTAGTACGGAGCCGACCATGCCTCTCCATCCGATGAATCCAACTTTCTTCATAAATTTTCCTCTCTTACCACGTGAAATGCAGTCTTTTGAAAGATAGCTCGAAAAATTTTTAAAAGTAAACTTGGAATTTTAGAATTA
>SXUH01000452.1 GCA_005791855.1 Bdellovibrionales bacterium | reverse complement strand
GTTCACCAAGCTTGCAATCAATGAATCGCATCAGGTAGTTGATCTTGCTCTTCGAGGTGAGGATCAGGTCGGTGTGGGAGACTTCTTCGATGTTCGTCGGAAGGTCCCTCTCCTCGAGCTTCCGAGGAAGCTTCCTCCCCTTGTTCGCTTTTAAAAAAGTCACTTCTCCACCGGTCGGAAGGTAGAGGCCCTTCTCATCAAGAAGAGACATGGAGAGCCGGACTTCGTGACAGGGAGACGGGTAGTGCGGCGTCTGGATGTTCTGCCGGATGGATTCCACCCGGCCGTGGATCGGCGAAAGGAAGATCTCTCCGTGGAGCTTCGAACTGTCCCGGTGGGGCACGTAGGATCGCCGGAAGAGGAAGCCGATGACGATGCAGACGAGGACCACCAGGAGCTGGGCCCCGAGGGTGTGCTTCGAGACCGTGTAGAAGAGCAGGGCCAGGAGTCCCTAGGGGACGATCGTCGGGAGGAAGAAGAGGCGCCTCATGTGCTGACCTTGAACTCGTCTTCCGGAGCGCGGAAGTAGAAAACCTCCCGCCGGAGACCCTGGCCCAGCACCTGTTGGAAGATCGCCTTGGGCTGCTCCCGGAGGAGGTCCACCGTCTGGACGGGGTCCGGGACGAACTTCGAGCTCAGCTCATCCAGCGACGTTTCCGAGTGGATGAAGTAGCGCTCGCACGGTTCCATGGTGGGGAGTTCCGTCGAGCTCAGGAGCCGGGACCGCTGCCCCTCCCCGTCCCAGTCGTGGAGGAAGTACTCTCCTCGGTACGCCTTGGTGAACCACCGGCCCTTCTCGACTCCGCACCACCGCGGGACCTCGTAGCTGTAGAAGGAGTAGTGCGGGACTCCGAAGAATTCGAAGACGTCGGAGAAGCCTTCGGAGAGCCGCAGGCCCGTGTAGAACCCCGGGCCGTTCACGAAGATCACCGCTCCGAGGCCCCGGGGATCGATGGAATGCTTCCGGAAGAGGTCGAAGACCTCCGCCTGGATGATCGTCGACGCCTTGAGGCCCTTGTGCCGTCTGAGGTCGACCCAGTCCATCTCCTCATCCAGGATCCCCAAAGTAACGTCGTAGGTTGAGTCGATGAATAGGAAGCTCACACTCTAAAACAGTCTCGTTATGTCGTTGAAGATCGCCACGAAGATTAAGAGGAAGAGCACGGAGACCCCGAAGCGCTGGGCGATCTCGAGCTTCCGCCGGGAGAGGGGGCCCCCGTTCAACGTCTCCAGGATCAGGAACATGATGTGGCCCCCGTCGAGCACCGGGATCGGGAAGAGGTTGATCACGCCGAGGTTGATGGAGATGATCGCCATGAGCCGGAAGAACATCGAGAGGCTGATGTTGAGGGAGTCGGAGGCGACCTTCCCGATCGCCAGGGGGCCGCCGATGTTGTTGAGGGAGACTTCCCGGGTGATGAGCTTCTTGTAGCCGCTGAAGGTCTTCACGATGCCGTCCCAGGTCCGCGTGACCGCCGTCGAGAGCGCGCCGCCGATGCTGTCGGCCTTCGCGACGATGAGCTTGGGCTGGATGTACTCGACCGCGCTTTCGATCCCGATGGTCTTCACCTTCTTGCCGTTGCTCTCGTTCACCGCGGGGACGAGGGACTTCACCACCGTCTGGCCTCCGGAGAGGACTTCGATGGTGACTTCCTGGCCGTCCGGGAGCTCCTGCAGCCCGGCCCGCAGGTCTTCGAAGCTCGTGAGCGGCTTCCCGTTCATCTTCGCCAGGATGTCGTCCTTCTTGAAGCCGGCCTTCGACGCCGGCGTGGTGGTCACCACGTTCCGCACCACCAGGTCCACCGGGTAGAACTCCAGGTTCACCAGAAACTCCGTGAGCTTCTGCCCGCTTTCGGCGGAGATCTCGGATCCGGAGGCGTAGTCGAGCTTGAGCTGGTCGCCCTCGGCCTTGAAGGTATAGAGGAACGCCTTCCCCGTGAACTCGCTGGAGATCTCCTCGAGGGAGGTGCTCAGGTCCTTCGGTTCCTTGACCAGGGAGACGTAGAACTGCTCGCCCTTCTTGTTCACGAAGATCGGCTTCTTGACCACGGAGACGATGCTCACGAACTCGTTGATGAACGGCTCGAGCTCCATCCCGATGGGCATCTCGACGGTCTCCTCGTCTCGGCGCACGGAGATCTTCTCGACGCTCGAGCCCTTGATGTTGAAGTCGTCGAAGCTCAGCACCTTCTCGTCGTTGATCGCCGTTAGGACGTCTCCGGTCCGGAGCCCCTTCTGGTAGAGCACCGACTTCTCGGAGACCACTCCGACCTTCGTCTCCGGAACCTTCTCCCCGTTGGCTAGGAGGCCCACGTAGAGGAAGTAGGCCAGGATGAGGTTTGCCAGGGGCCCGCCGAAGACGATCCAGAACCGCGCCCACTTGCTCTTGTGGGTGAAGGCGACCTTCTTCTCTTCCGGGGACAGCGGAGCATCGGAGAACGGGTCGTCGCCGAACATCTTCACGTAGCCCCCGAGCGGGATGATGGAGACCGCGTACTCGGTGCCCTTGTGGAGGTACTTGAAGATCTTCGGGCCGAAGCCGATGGAAAACACCTCGACCTTCACTCCGAAGAGTCTGGCGAAGAAGAAGTGTCCAAGTTCGTGGAAGAAGATGAGGGGCGCGAGGAAGACGATGAAGATCAGAATTTTTTCCAGCATTAGCAGTCCTTACTAAGAATTCACCATTAGATAGAAGGCGAACAGCGGTGCCACAAACAGCAAACTGTCCACTCTATCATACACGCCTCCGTGTCCCGGGATAAGGGAAGAACTATCTTTTATCTCAAACTGCCGCTTCAGCTTCGACTGGATCAGATCGCCGATCTGGGCGGAGCAAGCAACTATAACAAAAAACACGACGGTGAAGACGCTGACCTCGGCGACGAAGGCGTCCCAGTAGATGCTGATGGCGATAACAGAGCAGAGGACTCCACCAATCGCGCCCTCGACGGTCTTCTTCGGACTGACGGCTTCCCAGAGCTTCCGGCGGCCAAACTTCCTCCCGGAGAAGTAGGCGGCGGTGTCCACCATGAAGTTCAGGAGCAGGAGGCCGATGAAGAGCACGAGCCAGTTCTGCTGGTGGAGGATGTAGCTCAGGCAGAGCAGCGGGATGAGGATGAAGAACCCCGCGCCCCAGGAGATCGCCCGGGCGACCGTGAGGAGGGTTTCGGATTTCTTGTACACCAGGAAGAGGTAGGCCAGGAGGATGAGGTCGAGGACCAGCCCCGCGGAGATCCACAGGCTGAACGACGACTCGCTGATCTCGTAGAAGTTAAAGAAGTAGTACCCGAGGAAGAAGATCGTCTGCGCCAGGAGGTACCGGAACGAAAGGCGGCGCTGGTTGTAGAAGTTCGTGATGATCTCGTCAATCACCAGGGGGCCGATCACGCCGACCGCGATGAGGGTGGGGACCTGCCCGAAATACACACACCCCGCGACGATCAGGATCAGGATCAGGCCCGAGATGACTCGGATGGTGTTATTGGACATTCGAACTCGCCCCCTGGATGTAGATCGACTTGTTCGTCTCGGCCGTGGCCACGACTTGGTCCAGGCTCACCTGCCCGGAGACGTTCCCGAACCGTCTCTCCCTTCCGGAGACGTGGGAGATGATTTTTTTAAATTCGCTCGCGCCGAACTCGGGCCACTTCGTGGGGGTGAAGTACAGCTCGGCGTAGGCCATCTGCCAGAGAAGGAAGTTCGAGATCCGCTGCTCGCCGCCGGTCCGGATCATGAGGTCCACGTTCCCGGTCTCGGGCCGGTACATCAGCCGCTCGAGGTCGTCTTCGGACATCGACTTCCCGGGATGCGAAACCGTGAAGGCGTTCACCGCCCGCAGGATCTCGGCCCGGCCGCCGTAGTTGAAGGCGAAGGTCAGGTTCAGGCCGGTGGAGAACTCCGTGATGGACTCCAGCTCCCGGATGAGGGCGCGGGTTTCTTCGGGGAGGCTCGCGACCTCGCCGATGACCTTGAACTTGATGTTATTGGTGATGATCCTCTGCCGTTCCTTGATCAGGAATTTCTTCAGGAGCTTGAAGAGGGTCGAGACCTCCTCGAGGGGCCTGCTCCAGTTCTCCGTCGAGAAGGCGTAGAGGGTGAGGGCCCGGAGCCCGATGTCGTCCGCCGCCTGGACGATCTCCGAGACGACGTAGGAGCCTCTCACGTGTCCCCAGATGCGGGGACGGAAGCGCTTGTTCGCCCAGCGCCCGTTCCCGTCCATAATTATGGCCACATGGTTGATGCTCGTCATAGCTACCTAAACGGTGAGAAGCTCTTTCTCTTTAGCGTCGGTAACCTTGTCGACTTCCTTGATGAAGTTGTCGGTGATCTTCTGGATCTCTTCCTGGATCTTCTTAGACTCGTCCTCGGAGATCGCCTTCGCCTTCTCGGAGGCCTTCACCTTATCGTTCTGGTCGCGGCGGACGTTCCGGATCGCGACCTTCGCGTCCTCGCCCATCTTCTTCACGTCCTTCACGAAGGCTTTCCGCTTGTCCTCGGTGAGCGCCGGGAACTGGATCCGGATGATGTTGCCGTCGTTCCCCGGCGTGAGGCCGATGTTCGCCCCGAGGATCGCCTTCTCGATGGCGCCGATGAGGGTCTTGTCGAAGGGCTGGATCTGGAGGAGCCGCGCCTCCGGCGTGGAGATCTGGCCCATGTTCTTGATCGGGGTCGGAGTCCCGTAGTAGTCGGCCATGATCCCGTCGAGGACGGAGGCCGTCGCTCTACCGGTTCGCACCTTCGAGATCTGGTTGTGCAGCGATTTGATCGCCTTATTCATCTGCTCATCAAGTATAGGTTTTAGCTCTTTCATCATAACCTAATCTCCCGGTTTATTTTTTAGTTACCAGCGTTCCGACGTCGACGCCGTTCACGACCTTGGCGATGTTGCCCTCTTCGAACATGTTAAACACGACGATGTCCATGTTGTTATCCATGCACAGGGTGATCGCCGTCGAATCCATGACTTTAATTTCTTTATTCAAAACATCAATATAAGAAAGCTTATTGAACTTCTTCGCGTCCTTGTGCTTCATCGGATCCTTGTCGTAGATCCCGTCGACCTTCGTCGCCTTCATGATCACGTCCGCGTGGATCTCGTTCGCCCGCAGGGCCGCGGTGGTGTCCGTGGTGAAGTACGGATTCCCCGTCCCCGCCGCGAAGATCACCACTCGTTTCTTCTCCAGGTGCCTCACCGCTCGCCGCCGGATGTACGACTCGGCCACTTCCTGCATGGCGATCGCCGAGAGCACGCGCGTGTACACGTTCTTGCGCTCGAGGGCGTCCTGGAGCGCGAGCGAGTTGATCACCGTCGCCATCATCCCCATGTAGTCGGAGGTCGCCCGGTCCATCCCCGACGTCGCTCCCGCGACTCCCCGGTGGATGTTCCCGCCGCCGACGACGATGGCGATCTCACAGCCGGTCTTGTGGAGGCTCGCGATCTCGGTACTTATCTTCGTCAGGATTTCGCCAGAGATCCCATTGCCCTGGTCGCCGGCGAGGGCTTCACCCGAGAGTTTAATGAGTACACGATTATATTTCATGGAACCCTTTAAAATGGAGAAGGGGCCTTTGCAGCCCCTTCTCGTAATGAATAGTCTGGAATTAGTTCTGCCCTGTCATTCTGGCAACTTCGGCAGCGAAGTCGTCTTCTTTCTTCTGAAGACCTTCACCAAGGTTGAGCTTGATGAACTTTGTGACTTTGATCGCGGCGCCGGCGGTCTTGCCAACGCTCTCGATCAGCTTCCCGACAGTCGTGTCCGGATCCTTAACGAAGGCCTGCTCGTAGAGGCAGACGTCCGAGGCGAGCTTGGCGAGCTTCCCTTTCACGATGTTCGGGATCATCGCTTCCGGCTTCCCCTGCTCCTTCAACTGAGCAGCGTAGACTTCAGCCTCCCGCGCCTTGAAGGTCTCGTCGATGTCGGATCCGCTCAGGAACTGAGGAGACGCGGCGGCGACGTGCATGCAGAGGTCCTTCACGAGGTCTCTGAACGCTTCGTTCCCGGTCACGTCCTTGTCTGTCTCAACCCGGCAGAGGACGCCGATCTTCCCGGAGTGAACGTACGAGCCGATCATCCCGTTGCCTTCGAGCTTCAGAACTTCCACTCGCCGGAGGTCGATCTTCTCACCGATCTTGATGGTGAGCTCGGAGATGTTGTCCTTGATCGTGTGGCTGTTCGGTGACTTCGCGGAGAGGAGCTGGTCGATGGAAGTGAGGTTCGCATCGACCGCGATGTTCGCCGCAGTGGTGGCGAACTTCTGGAAGTCGTCGTTCTTGGCGACGAAGTCCGTTTCGCAGTTAACTTCAACCAGGGCTCCGATCTTACCCTTCACGCAGGCAGAGATCAGCCCTTCGGCCGCGATCCGAGATTGCTTCTTGGCGGCGGCGGCGAGGCCCTTCGCGCGGAGGTAGTCGATCGCCTTCTGCATGTCCTGTGTTTCGTCGAGTGCTTTCTTACAGTCCATCATCCCCGCGCCGGTTGTCTCGCGGAGGTTTTTTACGTCAGCAGCTGTATATGCCATGGTCGTCTTCCTTTGGATTAGTATTAAACTTCAGTCTCGTCAGTGCCCTGGAGGTCGATGTCTTTCTCGTACTTCTCGAGGATCTCTTTCTCGAGGTCGATGTCTCGGCTCGAGTCGTCGCCGTTATCCTTGCGCGCCTTGCTTCCGCCTTCGTTGATTGCGTTGGCGAAGTACTCGAGAAAGAGGGTGATGGACTTGAGCGCGTCGTCGTTCCCCGGAACGACGTAGTCGATGCCTGTCGGATCGCAGTTCGTGTCGGTCACTGCAACGATAGGAATCCCGAGGACGTTGGCTTCTTTAACAGCGATGTGCTCGTTGTTCGGGTCGATGATGAAGATCGCTCCAGGGAGCTTCCTCATGTTCTTGATCCCGCCGAGGTTTCTCTCAAGCTTGATCACTTCTTTTTCGATGTTCGACTGCTCTTTCTTAGTGAGGAGTTTGAAGTCCCCGTTCTCCTTCATCTTCTCGACCTTACGGATCTTGTCGATGGAGAGGGCGATGGTCTTGTAGTTCGTGAGCATCCCACCGAGCCATCTCGATGTGACGTGGAAGGATCCGCACTCTTCCGCGGTCTTCTTCACCATGTCGGCGGCCTGTCTCTTCGTTCCGACGAAGAGAACGGACTTCCCGGACTGGGCGGTCTTCTTCAGAAATTCGTAGGCTTTCGCAGCGAGAGGCTGAGTCTGCTGGAGATCGATGATGTAGATTCCGTTACGTTCGCCGTAGACGTACTTCTTCATCTTTGGATTCCACTTGTGTGTTTGGTGACCGAAGTGGGCGCCGGCCTCAAGCAATTGCTTGACGTTCAACTGAGACATGAAAACTCCTTGGTGGTTATATCGAATCACTTTCTGCCATCGTTGTGATGGACCAACCAATTAAAGTGATTAGATTTCCCCTAATGGGGATGTAATTTTTTGGTCAGAACTTAATAGCACGCATAGCCGTTAAGGGCAAGTTTCTTGAGAGTGAAATCAAGGCGTTGAATCTGACGGTGGCGGTACTAAAACTTTACGGGGCTTAGAACCCTGGGCTGGTCCTACAACTCCATGACGCTCCATTTCTTCTATTAGATTAGCCGCCCGATTGTACCCTACCCCTAGCCTTCTCTGCAGAAATGAGGCACTTGCAACGCGATGCGTTGCTATAATTCGAACAGCTTCATCATACTTGTCGTCTTTAAAATTTTCTCCCATTTCACCGTC
>SXUH01000451.1 GCA_005791855.1 Bdellovibrionales bacterium | reverse complement strand
CCGTTCTCGCCTTACCTCTCCTGTCCATCCTCGCCCTGTCGCCGTCGGCGGTCCTGTCTCATAATAACTACCGGACCATCGCCTCCGTCCAGAGCGACGACATCCAGTACGAGGACGTCGAGGACCTCCACCGGAAGGCCGCGGACCTGCAGGCGAAGATCTCCGAGTTTAAAAGAGAAAGTCGAACCGACCTCAAGTCCGAGGACCACAAGAAGAAGCTCGACGCCCTGAGGGCCGAGATCACCGCCTTCGAGGCCTACTACCAGGCCTTCGACGAGAAGCAGTTCCTGAAGAGCTCCGATGAGGCGGCGATGAAGAAGCTGATCGCCGACTCCCTCGAAGTCCACGCCAAGGACGAAGCGGACCTCACCACCAAGCTCGAGGCCCTGAAGGCGAAGGAGACCGCGGCGCCGGAGGTGAAGCCGGAGGCCGCGCCGGAGGTAAAGCCCCAGGCCGTCGCGACGGTGACCGCCCCGGAGACAACTCCCTCGAGTGCGCCGACCCCGGAAGTGAAGAAGGAAGAGCTGCCGCAGAGACCGCGGATCGTCGACGGCAAGGAGATCAAGGAACTTAAACTCGAGCCGGTCGCCCCGGCCCCGGCTCCGGAAGTGAAGACCGCAGCCACTGAAGCGGTGAAGCCCCAGGAGACTCCGGCCCCGGAGACCAAGGAAGTGAAGAAGGAGGAAGCCCAGAAGTGCGAGTCCGACGAGAAGAACAAGCTCCTCACCGCGCAGGTCGACGAACTCATGAAGCAGAACCAGAACATCCTCCAGACCATGCTCGGCATGACCCAGATGATGATCTCCATGCACCAGCAGCGGCAGCAGCAGCCGCCGCTCTTCTCGAGCTTCGCCTACCAGTACTCTCCGTACCAGTACATGCAGCCGCTGAACATGGGCCCGATGGTGTACTACCCGCAGGGCTTCCAGCCGGGTCAGCCGAACATCTACAGCTCTCCGGCACCGGCGCCGTACGCGCCACCGAGCTACCTGCCGCAGCCGCAGACGAGCTACAATCCCTGGGGAGTCCAGTCTCCGCAGTTCCAGTTCGATCCGCGCTTCAGTCCGATGCAGGTCCAGCCGGGGAACTTCGGTGACCTGATGTTCAACCTGCAGGCCCCGGTTCCGCCGATGGCGACGACGCTTCCGGTGATGACCTCGACCTTCTAATCAATCCACACCCGAGGACCCTCTCTAGAGGGTCCTCTCTCTGACTACTCCGCTCGGCTTCTCCCCTCTCAATAAAGTTTCATCGTTCACCACCCGACAAGCCAACCATAAAGACCCAAACCTGCGGGGCAAGAGTGAAAGAAGTAAAGAAGACTAAGAGAGAAAAGCTGGTGGTGCGCGCCTGCCACGCCTGCTTAAAAGTGAATGAATCAACTACCGAACTCCAGCGATGCCAACACTGCAACAAAGCCTTTTTGCCTTTGCGTTATTTCGAAAAGATTCACCAGGACAAAGACCTTAAGTTCGAGAACCACTTTTCTAGTTCTGAAGAGTTAGATGAATCCGACCTGATCAAGGGCCTCTTTGTTTTGTGGTGAAAGCATTTTCGAAATGTTAGCATCAAGTCATGCAAGTGACCCAAGAGACCACCACCGATCTGAATTCAGTTCTCGTCCGCCTTTTTAAGAAAAGAGGCCTCTCCCCCGAAGAAGTTTCCGACATGCTCTCCTGGAACCTCAAAGACCTACCGGATCTGACGGCCATGCTCGATCTTCCCAAGGCCGCCGCGAGGATCATCGAGGCCGTGGAGAAGAAGGAAACCATCGGCGTCTACGGAGACTACGACGTGGACGGGACTACCTCCTGCGCGCTCCTGTGGCACTTCTTCAAGCTCCTCGACGTGACCGTCGAGGTCTTCCAGCCGAGCCGCTTCGTCGAAGGCTACGGGATCCACCCGTCGTCCATCGACGCCGCCCTGGAGAAGGACGTGAAGGTCCTCATCTCCGTGGACTGCGGGATCTCCAACACGGCGACCGCCGACTACGCCCAGGGGAAGCTCGACCTCATCATCACCGACCACCACCGGGACGCGGCCCCGCACATCCCGCGCGCCTTCGCCGTGGTGAACCCGTGCCGGCGCGACGAACCGGAAGACTCTCCCCTGCGGGCCCTCGCGGGCGTGGGCGTGGCCTTCGCCCTTGGCCTCGAGGTGAAGAAGCAGCTCTCCGCCATGGGGAGGGAGATCCCGACGCTCTACCCCCTCCTGCAGTTCGTGGCCATTGGAACGATCTCCGACCTCGCGCGGATGACTCCGCTGAACCTACGGCTCACGCGCCACGGGCTCAAGCAGATCCCGACCACCCAGTACCCGGGGGTGCGGGCCTTCTTCGCCCCCGAGGAACTCAAGGTCCCCTGCGTGTCCAGCGAGAAGATCTCCTTCCACGTGGGCCCGCACATCAACTCCAAGGGCCGGCTCGACCACCCGGAGCGGGCCTTCAAGCTTTTGGTGTGCGACTGCCAGAGTTTGAGCCGTGAGCACTACACCCACCTCGAGGTCGCCAACCGCGACCGGCGCCAGATCCAGCACGAGGTGTTCGAAGAGGCAAAGAAAGACGTCATCAGCTCCCTCTCCGGCGACGAGCTCTTCATCAACATCCTCTACCGGCCTCACTGGCACGAAGGGGTCATCGGGATCGTTGCCTCGAAGCTCGTGGAAACCTTCGAGGTCCCGGCCCTCGTCTTCACCAACGCAGAAGAGGAGGGAGTCATCAAGGCCAGCGGCCGCAGCGCCGGGGACCTGAACCTCTTCGACCTCCTCGAGCAGTGCCGGGACCTCTTCATCAAGTTCGGCGGCCACAAGGCGGCCTGCGGCCTCTCCATGAAGAAGGAGAACTTCCAGGCCTTCAAGGAGCGCATGACGAACCTCCTGCGCGTGATCCCCGCCCCGCTCCGGACCCGGACGCGGACCTTCGACGTCGAGCTCGGCATCGAGGAGATCAGCGCGCACCTCCTCCGGGACCTGAACCGGCTCGAACCCTTCGGCCCGGGCCACGAGAAGCCGGTCTTCCGCATGAACAACGCCCGGATCCACTCCTACAAGGTCATGAAGGACGCCCACGTCCGCTGGACCTTCTCGGGCCTCGGGAACAAGAAGGTCACCGTCCAGGGTGTGAGCTTCAACTACCTCGGCAAGTGGAACGAGGCGACCCCCGAGGAGCTCTTCTCGCTCCAGGAGAAGTCGGGCCTCATCGTCCACTTCACCTTGAGCGTGAACCGGTTCAACGGGAACGAGACGATCCAGTTGATGGTGGAGAAGCTGGTGCCGGGGCAGGTTCACTAGGGTTCTTGGACGTCCATGACGAGGGCCTCAATGCCATGGACTTCCTGCACCTTGGCCTCTACTCTGAAGCCCTCCTGGATAAAATTTTCAAACCGACACTCCAGGATCCGGGGCCATGGCATGATCTGCCGACAACCTACCAAGGGATCGAAGATGAAGACCATCCTCCTACTCTCCCTCGTCCTGAGTTCCGTAGCTTCGGCGTCCGAAGTCTGCAAGATCTACATGACCGACACGGAGCCGACCGCCATCATCACGAAGGTCGAAGGCACCTGTCCGAAGACGTTCAACATGGGTTTGATGAACGCTGACGTGACCGAAGAGGAGCTGGAAGAAGCGGCTGGCGCAGACGGGTTCCGCGCGGTGGACAAGCAGTCCTTGAAGATGATCAAGTTCAAGAAGTAGGAAGGTCCGCTCGCCAACGAGCGGAGGTCCGTCGCCGGACTTCTGGTTTCAGAGTCTGGCGACGGACCATTCCGCTTTTCCTCGAACTACGTCTATCCATCAATCCTGGCGTAACTGCTAATTACCTTTCCACCATCAGCGCCGGCGAAGCCTCGCAGCAGAAGTATTCGGGCAGGTGCCTTTGGTTTTTTCCATAACTTCACAAAGTCACGCCTCTTATCCCACAACAAGGAACTCTTCGACGGCGGGTGCTGCATCCAAACGACGGACGTCGCGGGCGCTACCTGCTACCTGAAATCTCAGTACGGCCAATAAGAAGCCTCGCTCTAATAATGGTACCACCAGCCTTGCATGAGCTTAGCTCAAAGCAGGGATGGTGGTACCTTTTTTCTTGAACGTTCAAGAATCAGCGCAGGATCCTGACCAGAACCCTGCCTCTGAATGATCTTCAATTCTCCCCCTCTTTCCTCTAAGCTTCACAATCTAATAAGATCACTCCAAAGCAGCTCCATCCGCCCGTCGCTCGCGGCCGCCCAGGTCGAGACGCGGTCTCCGTCGACGGCGAAGGTCAAGGTCCGGCTCGGGAGCGGCAACTCCGACGAAAGCTCGACGGACAGGTCGTTCGGGCCCAGATAAAACTTCATGCACACCGCCCCTCGAAGAGTGTTTCTGATCCTGAGATCTTTGTACCCGTAGACGACGGTTGCGTCGGAACCCGCCGGGGCGTACCTCGGCCCCGAGGCGTAGAGGTCGATGCTGTGTGGATGCCTCTCCCGGACTTCGAGGCCGGACTGGAGCGCGAGGAGGTAGATGAGCCCCGAGAGTTGGCAGAGGCCCCCGCCTTCGGCGAAGGCTTCCCTTCCTCTAAGGATCACCCGGGACTTTACGAACCCGACCTTCGAGTCCGGCAGACCGATCCGCTGCCAGAAGGAGAACTCGTCACCGGGAGCGAGGAAGACTTGTCCCATCTTCGTGATGGCCACCGAGAGATTTTTCCGCTTCTCGGAGACGTGCTTTGAAGAGCCGAGCGACTGCCGCATCGAGAACCGCGGCTCGAGGATGGCCGACGTTTCCGCTCGTGCACTCAGCCTAGGTAGCGAGGCTCGGTAGAGCCAAAGGCCCCGCAGACGGACGTAAAGATTCCTAAGGATCCCCATGCGAATCCTAGTATAATCGCAGAATGAAATTCGCTCTAGCCAAATTTCTCCCAGCGCTCTGGTTGATCGCCGTCGCGGTTGCCTTCAACCCCTGGACGAGGGAAGTCTTCCGGCTCCCGAAGATGCTGGCGTACACCGCCGCGTGCGCGCTCCTGGCCTTCCTCCCACGGCTCCCGGGTACCTTAGCCGTCGCCTTCGCGTTCGCGGCTTCCTCGATCGCACTCTTCCTTCCTGCTCAGGCTTCGATGGAGGTGGCCTACCTGATCGGCGGTGGCCTGCTTTTCTCCGCGCTCCGGGTTGCCCCTAATGAGAGCTGGGAGACTCTCAGACAGAGCATCATCTTCTCAAGCGTTGGTCTAGCACTGGTCGCCCTGGCCGAGTGGGGCGGAACGGCTCTGTGGAGCCCGGCCTCGCTGGTCGATCGAAGCACCCAGGGAACCATCTCCCTCATCGGAAACCCCGAGTTCCTGGCGACCTGGCTCGGAGCAGGACTCTTACTGCACCTCCACTCCCACCGACGATCCAGACTCCTCACCCTGGTGTTACTCCTTGGCATCACCACGACCCTCAGCAAGGGGACGATGATCCTCGTCCTCGTGATATTCTTGTGGCAGAAGTTCCCGGCCCTGAGGCGCCATATCACCCTCGGCGGAGCGCTCCTCGTTCTCCTCGTCGGTATCGCAAGTCACTCCGTCAGGTCGCGCTTGTTCCTCTGGGCCGTCGGGTTGGAGATGCTCGGGACGAATCCCATCACGGGAGTGGGCTTCGGGAACTTCGCGAACCGCTACCTAACGTCCGTCACTTCGATCTTCGAAAGATGGCCTGCGCTCCGATCGGCGGCGGGCGACCTTTCCGGAGTAGTCTCCGATGCCCACAACATCTTCATCCAGGCGGGAGCGGAGCTCGGGATGATGGGAATCCTTGCAGTCGCATCCCTCTTCGTGGTCATCGTAAGGAAGGTGAAGAGTTCGACGGACGGCTGGGCGGCGGTGCTTGCGCTCGTGGCGGTGAAGTCACTCTACACGGTGGTCTTGAGTTCTCCCGTGTCCTTCGCTCTGGGGCTCACGGCCCTGGCTTCCCCGGGTGCCGCCGGTCCTTGCGTTGGCCAGGACTCGAGGCGGCTCCTCACGCGCATCGGGTTGCTCGCCACCGCCACTGCGCTGGTTCTCTGTTCCCTGGACATGATCCGCTTCGACCGAGCTTACCAGGTCGCCTACCAGGCCGCGTATCAAAAAAAACTTGCGCTTGCCAGGGGCCGGACCGACGCCGCCCTCGAGTACCACCGCCAGTCTGGGGACGCCTGGCTCCTCGATGCCTACGTCTCCTACCTCGAAGGAGACTACGGCCCGATGCGGGCGTCCCTCGCCCGAGCAGTGAACTACGCCCCGACCTTCAATACCTACAAGCTCGCGGCCCGGCTGCAATACCTCACCGGTGACTACTCGACCTCGGCCAAGACCTACCTGAAGATTCACAAGGCGTACCCGGAGCACCTCACCAGCGTCGTCAAGCTCTCGGAGAATTACTACAACCTCGGAGAGCTAGACCGGGCGTTCCGGTACGCTTGTGCGAGCTTGAAACTAAACCCGAGGGTCCGGACCTCGAGCCACTCGGCGAACCGTGCGAAGGCCCAAGGGCTTCTGCAGCTCCTAGGAGGAGTACCATGCACCTAAGAACGTTAGCGACCCTGGGCCTCGTCCTCCCGAGCCTCCTCCGTCCGGCCCTGGCCGGAGATAATCTGCTCAAGGCAAGGGAGGTTGTGAACGTGCACTTCGACTGCGACGCCAACGCAGCGATCATCGGGAAGATTAAGAAAGACCAAGTTTTCCTCCACACGGACGGATCCGTCGATCAGAATTGGATCTCGGGTGTGCATGCCGGTAAGGTCAGCGGCTGCGTCGATCGGTCGAAGGTCGAACCTGCGTTCGACCGGAGCGCTAAGGACGGTGGGGAGGGCATGGAATGGTTCTTCCAGAGATACGGAGAGGCGACGACCTACGAAGCCGCGAAGCTCGAATTCGCCTCCCTCTCCAAGTCCGAGTACGTCTCCCTCATCCGGGAGGCAAAGGGCGGGAACTCGGTCGCGCAGGCAGTGCTCGCGGACACCCTCTTCCCGCTGATCGAGGACCAACTGGAAAATCCGCTGGCCAAGGAACTCTACCAGCTCGTGGATG
>SXUH01000052.1 GCA_005791855.1 Bdellovibrionales bacterium | reverse complement strand
TCGGAGAATCGGTGGGCTTACTGCTTCGTCGTTGAGGTTCGCTTCGACGGGGCCTTCTTCTCGGCGACGTTCATGAGCGACTTCCCGGAGGAGCGGGAGGAGGTGTTGCAGTTCGGCCTCGGAGGACAGCTGTTGTCCGCCTTGTGGCACTTGCACGGATCGGAGTCCTCGAGCTGTCCCGGGGCGGACCTCTCCTGCGCGGAGACGGAAGACATGACTAGTGACAGGAACAGGGCCAGGCTTGTGAATCTCATATTTCAATCCTCTTACATGTTCAGGTTAACGCCCGCGGGCTTAACGATTGTTAGTAGGTTTTGGAACGCTTGGGTCACCTGGAGCGCCATCTTGTGCCCGGCGCTCGAGTCGACCTTCTTGATCTCGCCATAGTTGTCGTAGGCGACGTTAATCTTCCCGACCTTCTCCATCTCGATCTCCACCGGCTTCCCGAGCGCGTTGTACTTGAACGCGAGGGTCCGCCGGGAGCTCGCCGACTCCTGGTCAACCATCTTCGAAATCTTCCCCTTCGTGTCGTAGATCAGGAACACGGTCTTGCCGGCGTTGTTCGCGGCCTTGACGAGGTTCCCCTTCTGGTCGTAGTCGAAGCTCGTGGTGCCTTCGTTGTTCACGACCTTCTTGATCTTATTGATCGCCTCGTCGTACTCGATGTTCACGAAGTCGCCCTTCGTCGACGACTTCTTCGTGAGGAGGCCATTCTTGTTGTACTCGAAGTTCGTCACGTGGTTCCCGCGGGCGATCTTCACCGGAAGCGAGTTGTCTCCGTAGATCGTGTCCGTCTTGATCCCGTTGATGTCGGTGACGATGCGGTAGGTGTAGCGAGACCCGTCGGGCTTGGCCTTGATCTCGTACTCGTAGCGGTTCGCCACCGGCTGGCCGTCGAAGCCCGGCTTCGTCACGATCGTCCAGTAGTGGTCGTCCGGCTTGCTCGGGTTCGAGCCGTACTGGTACTTGGTGTCCTCCCCGTTCCGGTCGACCACCTGGGTGACGAAGAACGTCTTCGGGTCGTAGGCGACGGTGAGCTTCGACTTGTCGGTGTAGCGGATCTCGGTGAGGTTGTGGGACTTGTCGTAGCCGTACTCGTAGGTGTTGTCGCCGACGTCCTTCGAGGAAACCAGGTCCGTGTCCTGGTACTTGTAGAACGCCTTCTTGTCACCGGCGGACCACATTTCCTTCACGAGGCCCCCGGGGTACCAGGAGAAGAAGATCTGCTTGGCCTGGGAGTCCTTGATCGAGTCGAGGTTCCCGTTCTTGTAGATGAAGGAGATGCTGTAGTCGGACTTGTCGGCGATCTTGACGAGCTGGCCGTCCTTGTTGAAGTAGTCCTGGCGGCCGTCGCCGTGGGCTCGGCGGTAGCCGTCCTTGAGCACGTGGAGCTGCTGCGGGCCGCGGTCATCCGAGTAGAGGACGGTCCCGGCGGCGACCGACGTCTGGACGCCGAAGTTCAGCGCGTAGGTGTGCCGGAGCTCGGCGTTCGCGGCGAGCTTCTTGACGAGGTCGGCGGTGGCCGTCTCGGAGAGGGCGGTCTTCTTCTTCATCTCCGCGACGATCTTCGACGCCGCGGCGACCGGGTCGATGGCGGCCTTCGGCGTGAAGCGCGACTTCGCGCCCGAGCCGTGTTCGTGGATCACCACCGAGCCGTCCGCCGAGAGCTCGAGCCGCGTTTCGAACTCGCTCCCCCAGCCGAAGCCGAACCAGCCGACGTCGGTGGACTTCGAGTTGTAGGTCCGGGTGATCTCTAGTTTCTTTCCGCCGCCGGGGACGACGATATCAGTGTACGAGATGTAAAAGTTACCGTTTTTTAAGTTCACTCCGGCGAAGGCCATCGACGCCATGGCCGCGGTCATCAGAGCGAGTAAGAGTCTTAAAAACTTCATGTGTCCACCTTTCCTTCCGATTGAAAATACCATTATATATTTCGGTAAAAGTTCCGCTAAACTTTAATATCAATTATCTTCAAAATGACCCACATCCCGAAGGCCACCATCCCGCAGATCACGGCTAAGGCTATGATTCCTAAGAAGGTTCCGAATAGGAGGGGGAAGTAGTCGGGATCCCCGGAGCCGAACATGAGGATCATGAGGAAGGGCATGGCGCCAATAATATAGGCCTGGATCTTTCCGGAGGCCACGTAGGTCTCGATCTTCAGCTGGAGCCGGACCCGTTCCCGGATTACCAGGACGATGGTGTCGAAAGTTTCGGCAAGGTTGCCCCCGGTTTCGCGTAGGATGTTGACACTCGTGACGAACATCTCGTTGTCCTCCGTGTACACCCGCTTCTTGAGGTTCTCGAGGGCCTCGTCCATGGGGACGCCGATCTTCGCCTGCTGGAGGACCTTGTTGAACTCCTGGCTGATGGGGGCCGGGAGCTCGTCGACGACCATGCCGATGGCCTGGGGCATGCTGAGGCCCGCGCGGATCCCGTTGGCGAGGAGGTTGAGCGCGTCCACCATCTGGATGGCGTACTTCCGTTTCCTCCGGTTCTCGAAGAAGTCCACGATGTGCTTCGGCGACTTCCAGCCGATGACGAGGACGATGGTCCCGAGGAAGAGCGCCAGGGGGAGGTTCCCGAGGAGGGCGAGGACGCAGAAAGTGAGGATCCCCATCCCGAAGGACATGCCGAGGAGGACCCAGGTGATCTTCTCCGGGTCGACTTCGATGAACATGATCTCGAATTTTTTCAGGATGTAGTCGCGGGTCCCGTAGGTCTGGTCGTCGATCCAGGAGAAGAGCTTGACGCTGTTCTTGTACGAGTAGGCGAAGGTCAGGGCCCCGAGGGTGAAGAGCACTCCCTTGAGGCCCAGGACGTCCAGGAAGAAGTCGATCTGCCGCTTCGGCGCCACGTCCTGGGCGACGGCCGTCGTGGCGCTGGTGAGGAGGAATAGGGTCGAAAGAAGTTTCATCATGCAGTCTTATTCATGAAAAGTCCGCGGGGGACTTTGTAGCCTTTCTTCTCTAGGGTTTCGATGAACTTCGGGATGAAGCCGGTGGCCATGAACTTCCCCTGGATCTTCCCGTCCTTGCCCATCCCCTCCTGCTTGAAGACGAAGATGTCCTGGAGGGTCACGACGTCGCTCTGGATCCCGCCGATCTCGGTGATGTAGAGGATCTTCCTCGACCCGTCGTCGAGGCGGGACTGCTGGATGATCATGTGGACCGCCGAGGCGATCATCTCCTTGATGGCCTTCTGGGGAAGGCCCGCGCCGGCGTACTGGACCAGGGTCTCGAGGCGGCTGATCGCGTCCCGCGGCGTGTTCGAGTGGACCGTGGTCATGGAGCCGTCGTGGCCCGTGTTCATCGCCTGGAGCATGTCGAGGGTCTCGCCGCCCCGGCACTCTCCGACGACGATCCGGTCGGGGCGCATCCGGAGGGTCTGCTTCACGAGGCAGCGGATGTCGATCTCCCCGTCCCCCTCCAGCGACGGGGGCCTCGTCTCGAGTCGCACGACGTGGTCCTGGGGGAAGTTCAGCTCGGCCGAGTCTTCGCAGGTGATGATCCGCTCGTTGGACTGGATGAATCCGCCGAGGAGGTTGATGAGCGTGGTCTTCCCGGACCCGGTGCCGCCGGAGACGACGATGTTCCGGTGGGCCTCGACGGAGATGCGGAGGAAGTCCGCCATCTCCTCGGTCATCGACCCGAACTTCACCAGGTCCTTGTAGTTGAGGCGCTTGTCCGGGAACTTCCGGATGGTGATGCAGCAGCCGTCGATGGAGCACGGGGGGATGATCGCGTGGACCCGGGACCCGTCGGGGAGCCGGGCGTCCACGTACGGAGTCTTCTCGTCGATGCGCCGGCCGATGGGTGCGACGATCCGTTCGATGACGTTCATGACCTGGCGGTCGTTGGTGAAGGTGATCTCGGACTTCTTCACCTTCCCGCTCTGTTCGTAGAAGATCTTCTTCGGCCCCACCACCATGATCTCGGAGATCGTCTTGTCGGCGAGCATGTCCTCCAGGGGCCCGAGGCTCAGGGCTTCATCGAGGATCTCCTTCACGATCCGGTTCATGTCCTCCCGGGTGGGGAGGATGTTCTTGGTGTCTTCCTTCCCGAGGAGCTCGACGACGAGCTTCTTGGTCTGCTCCCGCAGGATGATCTTCGCCTTCGGGTCGTTGTCGTCCTGCTTCTTGAAGTCCATCTCCTCGACGAGGGACTTGTGGATCCGGCCCTTGAGTTCGGTCCAGACGTCCTTCTTCTTGTCGTCGGAAGCCGAGTCGCCGTTCCTCGAGGCCTGGGAGGCGGCGCCGGCGTCGGTCGGCTTCGTCAGCCGCTCGAGGGTCTTGAGGACGTTCTTCTGGATGAGCTTCCGGGCGCAGTCCGTGACCCCCGCTCCGAAGGGAGAGCTCTTCGCTCCCACGATCACCGGGGTGGATCGGGAGAGCGCGGCGATGCAGCTCCCGTCGTCCTTCGGGATCGCGTGGAAGACCGGCTTCCCGATCTGCTTGCCGATGACCTCCGGGCTCACCGGGTGGCCATTGACCGCCTGGTTGACGAGGATCTGGATCATGTCCTTCGGGAAGAGCATGGTCGTGAGGTCCGAGTACATCCGCCGGCACTGGTTCACCGCGAGGAGGTCCGGGGACGCGACGAGGAAGATGAGGGTCGAGAACTCCAGCGCCTTGAGCGCCAGGGGGGAGAGCTCGCTCCCGGCGTCGATGATGATCACCGGGTAGATGTTGACCATGGCCTTGAGGGCCTTGCCGAGGCCCTCCTCGTTGATCTGGTTCGCGGCGATCGGCTCCGTCGGCATGCCGATGAAGGAGATGCCGGACTTGTGCTCGGCCGTGAAGAGCTGGATCGAGCGCGGGTCGATGGCGCCGGAGAACTCCGAGAGTTCCTTGATGTTCTTCTTCGACTTGAGCCCGGTGATGATGTTCTGGTCACCGCAGGCCTTCTGGTCGAAGTCCAGGAGGAGCGTCTTGGCCCGGAGCTCGCCGGCGTAGGCGAACGCGAGGTTCGCGGCGACCTGGGACTTCCCCACGCCGCCCTTCCCGCCGATGATGCTGATGATGTGACCTGCCATTACTCTCTTCTCCGGAATTTCCTTCGGATCTCTTCGGTTCCGATGGTCGCCGACTCGATGATCTCCGGGGTGACGAAGATCACGTACTGGGTCTTGTTCGTCTGGTACGCCTTCGCTCGGAACAACCGGAACAGCGGAGCGGCGGCGGCGCCGCCCCCCGCGGCCTGGAGCGGGGCCGGGTCGTTGGACGTGTTGTCGTAGTCGGTGGAGGACTGGTTCTGCACGATCCCTCCGATGGCCGCCGATTCCTTGGACTTCACGACGAGGTTCGTCTTGATGTTATTCGACGTGGTCTGCGGCGGTTCGTTCGTTCCGATCCGGAGGCTCACGGAGAAGGAAAGACCGAGCTCGACCTTCTCCTCCTCGAGGACCCGGGGGATGACGTTCATGTCCAGGCCGACGGAGGCCTGGGTCGCCTTCGTGAACTCTCCCGTTCCGATGGCGTACGGGATGGTCGTCTGCTTGGAGATGGATCCGCCCTGCTGGTAGCCGTCCCGGACGATCACCATCCCGGACTGGATGACCCGCGCGTAGCCCGCGGTCTTGGCCGAGTTCAGCTTCGGGAACAGGTTACTGATGGTGGCGCTCAGGGTCCCGGAGGAGGTCGAGGTCACGTTCCCGCTCCTCGTCTGTCCGAAGGAGATCCGGCTCTCGTCCGCGCCCATGAGCGGGGCCCACTTGAACGCGAAGATCTTCCCGTACTGCTTGCTGAGCTCGACGAACTGGGAGGTGATCTTCACCATCTTCGGCGCCGGCTGGGGATCCTTCTTCTCGTTCACGGCGATGAAGTCGTAGATGTCCGTGTCCTTCTGCGAGCCGTAGCGCGAACTCTCCGCGGAGAGGGTCTTGATCTTCGGCGGGAGGTAGGCCTTGGCGATGACGTTGGCCAGGTCCTTCTTATCCTTGCTGCTCACCACGCCTTCGAGCCAGTAGGCGTTGTTCACGATCCGCACGGTCACGTCCTTGAGGTTGTTCCGCGCGAGCTCGTCGCTCATCTTCCGGGCGATGACCCGCTGGGTTTGCGGGGAGAGCTCGATGAGGACGAGGACCTCGGGGTAGTTCGCGAGGACCTGCGAGACCCGGCCGATGTCGTCCGGGACGACGATCTCTCCGCCGACGAAGACCTTCCCGCCCTTGATCCCGATCTCGAGGCCCTCGACGTCACCGATGAGTTCCCGGAGTTCGGAGACGGTGTTGGACTTCCCGGTGGCGGTGACGACGACGGTGTACCGCAGGCGGATGTCGCCGACGTTGTCGCGGATGAGGACCGTGGTCCGGCCGGGCTTGCGGCCGGAGAAGATGATCTCCCGCTTCTGGGGGATGATGACGAGCTTCAGGAGTTCGTCGTTCCCGATGGACATCTTCGTGCTGAAGTCGAAGTCGATCTTCTCGACCGTGTCGATGCCCATGGCGACTTCCAGTTCCTTCTCCACCACGCTGCTCGCGGTGACCGCCGGTGCTCCGCCGAGGGCCGCGGCCGTCGTGTCTTCCGCGGGAGGGGTCGCCGCCGCGGGAGGCGTGGCCGGTGCCGACGCTGGAGCCGGTGTTGGTTCCGGAGCCGGGGCGGGTTCAGCAGTGGGTTCCGGGGTGGCCGTCACTGACGGCGTTGGTTCGATGCTAGGTGAAAGGTCCGTCGAGGGGGTCTCGGTCACCGGAGCCTCCGGCGTAGCCGGATCCTGCGCGACGCTGGGGCCGCTGTAGAGTGGGAGCAGGATGCAGAGGAGAAGAGTGAACCTATCGATCACCACCCGCTCCTGTCCGTCTGGTTTCCTTGGCCATCTGCTCGGCGAAGTAGGTCTTCGCCTCCGCCGCGTCCTCCCCGAGGACGTCGTAGAGCCGGGTCGCGCTGATCCGCTCGATATTCTTGTCGTCGTTGTTCCGGAGGGAGAGGTAGATCGAGTTCCCGCTGGAGACGAGGAAGACCATCTTCTGGACTTCGAAGGGAGTGAGCTCGAGGGTGATGGAGTTGTAGTTCGTGTAGGAGTTGAGCTTGACCTGGCGGGTGTCGTTGTCGTTCTTCTGGATGATGAGCGGAACGGAGTTCGTCACGGAGAGGCCCGTCGAGAGGATCAGCACGTCCTGGAGGACGGTCTTCACCTTGATCTTCTCCTTCTTCCCGGCGGCGTAGTCGACCTGGGCCATGATGTCCACCCGGTCGCCGGGCTTCAGGAGCCGGCTCACCGACTGGCCTTCGTTCACCTGGATCGAGAGCGCTCGCTTCCCGATGGAGATCTGTCGCGAGAGGCCGGACTGCGCGCCCGGGTACGTGATCCGGGGGACGGTGATCTGCTCCCCCTTCTTGATCGGGACGGAGGCGATGGTGTTGTAGAGGTCCTCCACCCGCTTGAAGTGCCCCGGCATCTGGAACTTCGCCGGGATGTTCTCGAGCTTCACCTTCCGGTCGTCGATGATCTCGAGCTCCTTGATGTCTTCGCGCGCGACCACCACCGGTGTCATGTTCCCGTACTCGCTGATGAGCTCGGTCTCCCGGCTCGAGATGTAGGAGTAGATCATGAGCACGGCGACCGCGGCTAAGATGAGGCTGGTGGTGAAGGCGCGACTATTCATTGTTCATCCTAAACTTTGAATGGATTTCCGACAGTTTAATTCATAGGTGATTGTATCAGATTTTCATTGCCGTAAAGCAAAAAGGCATTTTTACCTACTGGAGGATAAGACAACTGCTGGGGTCAACTACTTCCTTGTAGGTGAGGCCGGAGCTGTCCGGAGACGGGTGAACGATGCCGGAGATGGTGTGGTAGGTTCCGCCGCAGAAGCCGTAGACGGTCCCGACCCGGATGTACTGGGACGTCGGATTGGTGTAGCGGTCTTCGCAGACGTCCTGCTGGGCCGCCTTGAGCGGGATGCTGATCCGGTAGCACGGCATGACGGGGGACTCGTTCTTGAAGTAGTCCTTCCAGCCGATGTAGAACATCCCGAACTTCCTCCAGGCCGAGTAGGTCCGCTCCTCGTCTGGCTTCGGAATAGTTGAGTTGTTCTGGATCCTATAGTAGAAGTACGCCCGGCTGATCTTCTGCTGGTTGATGGACCCGTTGATGGCGCCGGCGAACCCGCTGATGAGCGAGTAGAGGGTGAACATCAAGGGAAGGAAGATGATCAGTTCGATCAGCGCCTGGCCCTGTTGGTTTTTCCGTTCCGTTAACATGTCAGCATCCATCGTCGAAGAGGGTGACGTCGAGGGTGATGCCACAGGAGTCCTGTCCCGTGATCGCGTTGCAGACTCGCCGGGCGCACTCGGCCCGGGTGGGCTCCTTCCCGAGGAAGGACTCGGAGACGAGCTCGAGCTTGCTCTGACCCGTGACCTTCCCGATCGCGTCGATGGTCTGGTCGTAGAGCGTGAATCCTCCGACGGTCAGGTACTCCTGCGGGGACGTGTTGCCCGCGGGGTTGATCTGGAAGGCCGTCGCCGGCACGTTGAAGATGCCGAGGGAGTACTGGTTGTAGGTCTCCCGGGCGTTCTCCTCCCCTCTGGAGAGGGCCATCATCGGACTCTCGATGGTCCCGAGGAAGGTGTCGGCCGTGAGGTACCGGCGGCTCGCCATGAAGGTGGCGTAGTGGACGAGGTAGCCGGTGGCGTAGTTCATCGCCGAGTTGAAGATCATGAGGGTGATGCTCAGGCCGAAGGCGAAGGTGAGGATGAATTCGATGGTCGACTGACCCGCCTGCGAGCTCCTCATTCGTAGCCTTCCCGCGGACCGAAGAACCGCGTCGAGTTGTTGTCGGCGTCGTAGTAGGATGGGTGGATGGACCCGTCCTTGTTGTCCCGGGCGATGTCCGGCGCCCCCGGCTTCACGAACGCGTGCCGGTAGGCGAACTCGCTCTCGGACTTGATCCGCATGCCCACGCTCCCCTGGCTCCCGAAGAGCCGGCGGTAGGCGGCGCTGTTGAAGAAGGTCAGGACCAGGGACACGGCCACCGCGAGGAGCAGGATGTATTCAACGACGGTCTGGCCCTGCTGATTCCTCAGGTCCATAGCTTGATCCCCAAGAGCACCCACGCGACGAGGATCACCGGTCCGTAGCTGAAGCGAGACGCGATGGTCTGCCGGAACCCGCCCCAGTTTCCCGTCAGCACGTGAGCCCGCGCCGCGGAGAAGTTCCGGAGGACCTTCAGGGCGAACAGGACCGCTCCGATCACCAGCGTGCTCAGGAGGAGGGCCTCGAAGAACGGAACGTGGAACCCGAGCGGGAGGAGGAGGAAGAGCGAGCTCAGGAACTTGCTGTCCCCCGCTCCCATGATCTTCGCGAGGAAGAGCAGGAAGCCGAGGACGAGGAAGCAGATCGGGAAGTTGAGCACGCGGAAGCTCCAGACGTAGGACTCCGGCAGGAGGAGGTAAAGGAGGCCGGCGCCCAGGACGTTCGCCAGCGCCCAGAAGTTCGAGATCCGCTCCACCCGGAGGTCGATGACGGTGACGGCGAGGAGTTCGGCCAGGATGGCCCCGTAGACGACCGGGCTCATTGCGACCCGTAGGAGTTGACGTAGTTGGTGAAGAAGCAGCGGGACGGGCAGATGCCGACGGTCAGGTGGGAGGAGAGGACATGGCCCACGTTCCCCATCGAATCTCGGAAGAAGTTTGTGAACTGGTTGGTGACCTTGAAGCCGAGGAAAAACACGAAGGCCAGAATGAAGATGTATTCTACTGTCGCCTGGCCTGTCTGAGTGATGAGATTCATTACTCCAATGATAACTCTGGGCCGGATCGCCGTAAAGCGCCTTGAAACTGACTAAAGCCTGCGGTTACTCCATGAAGTCTTGGAACTTACTTTCGTCGAGGACGGTGTTCAAGATCCCGCCGTTCCCGCCTTCACCGAAGAGCTTGTTCGTGATCGCGCTCTTGAACTTGAAGACGATGGTCGCGACCACTGCCACGAGCAAGATGTACTCGGTAGAAGTCTGCCCGGTCTCGTCTTTGAGATAAGCAATAATCTTTTGCTTCATAAAACCCCCATGAATCCACTCAAGGCTTTATCGTCACCCTTCTTCGAAAACTTTAGATTTAAAAACTTAACCCATTATAACATTAAACAATCTCCTCCCTTGGAATAAACTATTTACATTTACAAGGTGTTGAAACTACAAGTGTTCGTAAAAACGGGACTGCCAACATTTACTAAACTTGCCTCTGACGGAGCCCACTAAAATGGGATATGATGGGTGTGGGTCTGGGTCGGAAGCCATAAAGTTTCGCCCCTACGATTTTTATTTCGGGAGCGGTCCCTGATCACGGTGTGCACGCTTGCCTGGCTCAGCATTGAGCCAGATTGTGAGAAGCCTAAAGTGATTACTAATTGCGCCCACCTTGTTTTCAAGGGGCGCGAAACCGTTTTAAGCCTTCCCCCAGACCTCTATTCTCCTCAATTCCCCTCTCCATTCTCCGATACGAAAGTCATGAAAAAATCTACCATCGCATTGGCTTTGCTCCTAACTCTATCGATCCCGGGGATCGCGGTCGCACAGACGGACTGCGAGAACTGTGGAGCCGGGGGCTCCCAGGGAGGCTCCGGTCAAGATCCTCACCACGGAGCTAACCCCTACGACACCCTCTGGGAAAGAGCAGTTCGAGAGGCGGACTCCTACCCCTGCGCCTACACTCCGGAGTTCGGCTTCGACTCACTTCCGACGAGTGAATCGCAGCTGGGGATCCAGGCCGGGGTCGCAGGTGGCTACGCCGGCGGATACGCCGGGGGGATGGCCGGGGGCTCGCCGGGGATGGGCTTGCCTGGCTACCCGGGGATGGGAATGGGCATGGGGATGGGCGGAGGCTTCGCCGGTGGCGCAGCTGCGGGCATGGGCGGCGGCGGCGGTTTCCTCGGGACGCTTAATGATCTAAACCAAAACGGCGCCGGCGGCTCGGAGTACCTCTGCCAGGAAACTCCTCCGCAGTTCAGCTGTGGAGCCCCCGAGTACATCGGAAAGAACTCCTGCACTTCGACGATGGAGATGCCACTCTGGGGTGAGCAGAAGTCCGACTACCCGAGCACTCAGTACAGTAACCACACGTTCGAAACCACCTGCAGCGGCTGCGGGATCTCTTTCAAGATCTTCGGGAGCATGCGGTTGAGCTCGACCCCCGAACACCCGGCGTCCAACTCCCCAGCCTACGACAGCTACTTCCCGACCTACATTTCGATGAAAGGGCTCGAAAAGGTCTCGGCGGCCTGTAACGTCCCCACCCTCACGGCCGGGACGATCCTTGGCCTCGGGTGGACGAGCACCGGGGTGATGAAGAAGTACTCCTGTACCATGGACCCCGACCGGATGCCGAAGCCCGACACGTCGAACTGTCCCACGGAAGTTCTACCGGGCAAGGAAATGGTGGCCCTCCGGCAGTTGATGGAGGTCGATAAGACGCAGCCTGCGACCACCCCGACCATCAAGGACGGACTCAAGACTTCCCGGACCCCGCTCCCGAAAGACTGGAACCGGATCCCGGGCCTTACCGGCATCTTCGAATACTGGGGCGCCACCGAACAGAACACGAAGTACGCCGCCGAGTCCCTCGGACTCGAGAGCAAGCCCACCGACACGAACCGCAAGGTCACCCACCTCGTCTTCAAGGAAGAGCCGACCGGGGACCTGAACGCCATCTTCAACCGGAACCTCCAGGAGCGGTTCACGCCGATCCGGAAGGGCGAGCAGCCGAAGGCCAACATCCTGAGTAGCGACTGCGGGAAGTACCGCACCGTCTTCAACGACGAGGTCGACTGGGTCATCCGCATCACCTACCCGGACAAGGCCTCGGGCAAGGCGACCTCGAAAGACTACAGCTGGATGTGCGAGAACAACAAGGACCCGCTCGGCGGAGGAGTCCGCGACGTCCCGAAGGACTTTGACTACGGCGTGAAGCTCACCGAGATCAAAAACTAACCTCTTTTGTCAGTTTATCTTCCCCCGCCGTCAGGACATTATTCGCTTGACGGCGCCGCTTTAAGACCAAACAATTATAGCTATGGAATCAATCAACGTAAGCGATTATCAAAACGTTTCCTGGATCGAATCTCTGGCGCAGGAAGAAGTGAACATGGAAGAATCCGGGATCATCCGGTTCAACGATCACCTCAACACGCAGCAACTCCTCGAGGAGTCTTCCCTGGGCTTCGTGAACAAGCTCAAGGACCGCTTCGAGTTCTACGTGTCCCTGTTCAACCAGTACCGGAGCAACCGGGATAACCACCGGTCGATCAAGGTCTTCCGGGTTTCGAACACGGTGAACGATTTCATCCTCTTCCGGAATTCCCTCAAGCTCATCATCGCGCGCCGGGCCCCGGACGTGATCAGCATCGGCTTCCTCTCCAACACCGGCGGCCTCTTCGCGGCCCGCCTGGGCAACGAGAACCAGTCGGTGCACGCGATCCACGAGATCAAGGCCCACGTGGGTCCGTTCAACACCATCTCCTGGCGGTTCCAGGGCGAACCGGTGGAGATCGAAGCGCTGGTGAAGTACTACCTCACGGAGTTTGTGAAGAACTCTTCCCGCTAGAACCCAGGCGCTTCTGCGTGTGGAGGAGCGACTCCTCCACGGTCGGGAGCTCGATGCTGAGGAAGTTCTGCAGGTTCGTGACGTCGAGCTGGTAGTAGAGGCTGCTCGGGTCCACGTCCTTCACCTTCTTCCCGTCGAGCGGGAAGACCCCCGAGATCTTCTGGATCAGGGCCTCGTCCTTCTTGAAGATCCGGGCGTAGAGTCTGGCGAAGTCGTACCTCGTCAGCGAGTCCCGCGAGGAGATGTGGAACATCCGGTTCACGACGTCCGAGGCCAGCACCGCCTTCAGCACCTTCCCGAGGAGGTCCACGTCCAGGAAGCCGCTGTGGACCGACCCGTCCGCGTGGACCGGCTCCCCCTTGGCGAACGCACTCTGGAGGGCTTCGAACCAGTTCGTGTGCACGTGGTTGAAGGACCGTCCGTAGAGGGCGGAGCAGCGGAACATGAGGTAGTTGAAGTTCGTCCGCTGGATCTGGAACTCCGTCGCGGACATGGTCTGGCCGAAGACGTTCAGCGGAAAGGGAGAGTCCCCCTCCTTGTAGGCAACGTTCTCACCCCCGAGGACGAAGCAGGAGGAGAGGAAGATGAACTTGGATTCTACGCGCTCGGAGGCGTTGCTGCAGTTGATGGCCCCTTGGGTGTTCAGGGAGTCCGCGAGCCGCGGGTGGAGCTGGCAGTCCCGGAGGGAACTCAGTCCCACGGCGTAGATGGTGAAGTCGGGCCTGAACCGCGACAGGAGGTACCCAACCATCTCCTTCTTCAGGACGTCGCAGGGGACGCACAGGATCCCCGGGCTCTCGACCGGCGTGTGGTGGTAGGTTCCGATGACCCGGTACTCGTCCTTGAGGATCTCCGCCAGGTTCGCTCCGACGAAGGACGAGATGCCGAAAATGAGAACGGTCTTCTTCATGGAATGAGGCTAGCATAACTTCCGGGAAAGAAAATGAAAAAAACCTTGCTCCATTCGGAGCAAGGTGTGTGGGTGTGTGTTAACCAATAAGCTTCAAGGCCGTGGTCGGAGCTTGGTTCGCTTGCGAGAGGACGGAGACTCCGGCCTGCTGGAGGATGTTGTTCCTCGTCAGGTCAGCGGTCTCGGCGGCCACGTCGACGTCGCGGATCCGAGAGTTGGCAGCGCTAAAGTTCTCTTCCGTAATCGCGATCGTGTTGCTCGCGGATTGCAGTCGGTTCTGTAGGGCCCCCAAGTTGGCACGAGTTCCGTTGAGTCGTACCAAAGCCTCATCCATCTTCGCCAGTGAAAGTTGCGCCCCTTCTTTGGTTCTGCAAGTTTCTCCAATGAGACCGAGGGATTCGATGGTGGCGTCGGTGATGGCCGAGTCATACCGGATGCGGTCATTGGTCGCATCGTTATGGATCCCAACCTGGATTTCAACCATCCCACCGGTGCCGTCGAGGAGCTTCCGTCCGTTGAACTCCGACCCCTTCGCGATCCGCTGGACCTCGTCGATGAGTTGCTGGAATTCGATGTCAGAGAAGCCACGCTCTTTATCTCCCACGGTATCAGAGGCTGCCTGGACGGAGAGCTCTCTGAGTCGAATAATGATGTTAGAGATCTCGTTGAGGCCACCTTCAGCAGTTTGTATAAGCGATATACCATCTTCTGAGTTCCTCTTCGCCTGGCGCAATCCTCTGATGTTGGCTTTAAGTCTTTCACTTATCGCTAACCCAGCCGCATCGTCACTGGCGCGAGTTATCCTTTCACCGCTGGACAACTTCCGTAAGTTGCTGTCCAAGTTATTCTTCGTTATTCCTAAGGCCCGTTGCGCAGATAAGCTGGCAACGTTCGTATTAATTCGTAGTCCCATAGTCTAGTCTCCTGTTAGCATCGTGAACCTCCATGTTCGTTTGTAGACGTCCTGTCTACCTGTGTTGTTAATAGTTAAGTTTCCTAAGAAAACCAACCTTCAAACCTACTTGCTAGTACACCCACTACAAGTTTTTGCAGGATTCGTTTTACGTCAATTCTTCAAGCGGCTCCCCGGGACTTACCCCTGAGAAGCAGCGTTGATAAGGCTGATAGCGTTCGTCGTAGACTGGTTCGCCTGCGCCAGAACTGAAGTACCTGCTTGCATCAAGATGTTCGTTCTCGTCAATTCCGAGGTCGCCGCGGCGATGTCGGTGTCGCGGATTCGAGAGTTCGCGGCCGACAGGTTTTCGTTGCTCACCTGGATGTTGTTGATCGTCGACTGGAGCCGGTTCTGGAGCGCACCGAAGTCCGCGCGGATCCCGGAGACGTTCTGGATCGCCTGGTCGATCGCCGCCAGAGAGTTCTGCGAGGAAATCTTGTCGGAGACCGAAGCGAGGTTGAGCCCCAGGGCCGCGACGTTGACGTCGGCCGCGGAGGCGTCGAAGGTCAACCGGTCGGATAAGGGGTCGTTCCGCGTTCCGATCTGGATGTCGAGGACGGAGCCGGTTCCGTTGAGAAGCGGGACGCGGTTGAACTCGGTGGAGTTCGCGATCCGGTCGACTTCCGAGAGGAGCTGCTCGAATTCCACGTTGAGGAACTTTCTTTCTGTTGGTCCGATGGTATCAGAAGCTGACTGGACTGCAAGCTCCCGGAGACGGATCATGATGTTTCCGACTTCGGCGAGGGCGCCTTCCGCGATCTGCACGAGGGACACACCGTCCTGGGCGTTTCTCTCCGCCTGGCCAAGACCTCTGATCTGGGCCTTTAAGTTCTCAGAGATCGCTAACCCCGCGGCGTCGTCCCCGGCGCGGTTGATCCTCTGACCTGATGACAACTGCTCGAGAACCTTGTTCTGAGACAGCTTGGTGACACCTAAGTTTCTCTGCGCGTTCAGCGACGAAACGTTAGTGTTAATCCGTAAACCCATAAATCCTCCTTGATTGGGTTCTCTCAGCCTCATCCTTGAGGTGAGAGAAGAAAGCCATCGTGGCCTTCATGAAAAACTTTTCGACAACCCTCAAAAAGTCTTGAGGGAAATTGTAAAAACATTCGACACTCTCCGAATCAAAGCCTAAGATGTTGAAATCATGGAGTTTAATTATGGGCAAAAAATTCCCTATAATCACTAACTTAAAAGCTCATCCGCAGTTTTTCGAGAAAACGCTAAAGCTCATCGAGAAGTCCTTCAAGTACGCCGCCCCGTTCTCCTTCGCGGAGGACTTCGCACCTCTCGTCGAGAGCGGGAACCATCACAACTGCTTCATCCTCGTCGACGAAGCGGAGAACGTCCTCGCCCACGTGGGCGCGAAGGACCGGATCGTCTCCGTGAACGACAAGGAGTTCACGGTGACGATGCTCGGAGGGATCGCGGTGGAGGAGAGGGCCCGTGGCGAAGGACACTTCACCACTCTCTTCAACGACGTGCTCGCGGAGAAGCGCGGAGAGGCCGCCTTCCTCCTCCTCTGGAGCGATCTCGAGAAGCTCTACAATAAGTTCGGGTTCCAGCTCTGCGGGACTCAGTTCGAAGTTCCCCGCTCTCCGCAGGCGCCTCTGGAGTTCGAGCAGACGAAGTACCACCTCCTGAGTGCGGCGGAGAAGGAAGAGCTCCGGGCTCTCTACGAGACTTCGTTCGCGAAGACTTACCTAACGCTCGAGCGGAGCGCCGAGGACTGGGAGGGCATCTCTCGTTTGAGCTCAGCGGACCTCTACCTCGAGAGATTCTCGGGGACTATCCGCGGGTACTTCTTTAAGGGCAAGGGCCAGGACCTCACGGACATCATCTACGAATACGGGACTGCTGGGGACCTCCCGCGATTCGTGACGGAGGCTTCCCGGGTCGGGAAGGTCTGGGCCGGCAGCGAGATCCTTGAGACGGAGGAGACCCAGTACCAGTTCTTCCTGTGCCCTGGCGACCTCCGGGCCTTCACGGAGTTCATCAAGGAGTTCAGCGCCGGGAAGATCCTGATCAGGAACATCAATCTCCTGAAGCAGGAAGTGTTCTTCGACTTCACCGACGAGCTCTATTCGCTGGAGCTCGCGGACTTCCTGCGAGGGATCTTCGGCCCCGGGACCTTCGAGGAGCTGGAGCTCAGACCACTGTATATCAGTGGTTTGGACAGCATCTAGCTACCGGTGACTGTTAGCAATTTTACACCGCTGTAAAACTTCTCGCCGTCCAGGATGGCTTCTTCGCAGAAGTGCTACCATGCGGAGATGAGGAAAATCTTCGCCCTCCTCCTCCTCCTCACCCAGTTTTCCCACGCCGACGAAATCAACTTCGACTACGGGAAGATGCGGGCCTTCCTCGCTACGTTGAAGGGGCCTGAGGTCGATCCCGGACCT